>NZ_JBBEWR010000003.1:0-89881 GCF_037646345.1 Ascidiimonas aurantiaca
ATTTATGACTACATTCTGAGTTTGGGTAGTGGTATTTCCGTTACCGTCATCATACGTCCAGGTCACTACAGTGGTACCCTGAGCGGTGATAGGAAGGGTCGCATCGTTGGTAACGATCACTGTACCCCCACAATTATCGTTAGCTGTGGGCGGCGTCAGGGACGTTACTTCACACTGTGCGGTCACATCGGGCAGATTAGCCACATCGGGAACCGGGTCTGTAGTATCATTTATGACTACATTCTGAGTTTGGGTAGTGGTATTTCCGTTACCGTCATCATACGTCCAGGTTACTACAGTGGTACCCTGAGCAGTGATAGGAAGGGTCGCATCGTTGGTAACGATCACCGTACCCCCGCAATTATCAGTGCCGGTAGGGGCTGTTAACGAAGTTACTGCACATACGGAATTTACATCGGGCAGAGTGGCTACGTCAGGTACCGGATCTGTGGTATCATTTATCACTATATTCTGAGCTTGGGTAGTGGTATTCCCGTTACCGTCATCATACGTCCAGGTCACTACAGTGGTACCCTGAGCAGTAATAGGAAGGGTCGCATCGTTAGTAACGATCACCGTACCCCCGCAATTATCGGTAGCCGTAGGCGGTGTTAGGGAAGTAACTGCGCACTGGGCGGTCACATCGGGCAGAGTGGCTACATCGGGAACCGGGTCTGTAGTATCATTTATGACTACATTCTGGTTTTGGGTAGTAGTATTTCCGTTACCGTCATCATACGTCCAGGTCACTACGGTAGTACCCTGAACATTAATAGGAAGAGTTGCGTTATTAGTAACGATCACCGTACCCCCGCAATTATCGGTAGCCGTAGGCGGTGTTAGGGAAGTAACTGCGCACTGGGCGGTCACATCGGGCAGAGTGGCTACATCGGGAACCGGGTCTGTAGTATCATTTATGACTACATTCTGGTTTTGGGTAGTAGTATTTCCGTTACCGTCATCATACGTCCAGGTCACTACGGTAGTACCCTGAACATTAATAGGAAGAGTTGCGTTATTAGTAACGATCACCGTACCCCCGCAATTATCGGTAGCCGTAGGCGGTGTTAGGGAAGTAACTGCGCACTGGGCCGTGACATCTGGCAGATTAGCCACATCGGGAACCGGATCTGTAGTATCATTTATGACTATATTCTGGTTTTGGGTAACCGTATTGCCATTACCGTCATCATAGGTCCAGGTCACTACAGTGGTACCCTGGGTAGTGATAGGAAGGGTCGCATTATTAGTAACGATCACGGTACCGCCGCAATTATCGGTAGCCGTAGGCGGCGTCAGGGACGTTACTTCACACTGTGCGGTTATATCGGGCAGAGTGGCTACATCGGGAACCGGGTCTGTGGTATCATTTATGACTACATTCTGAGCTTGGGTAGTGGTATTTCCGTTACCGTCATCATACGTCCAGGTCACTACAGTAGTACCCTGAGCGGTGATAGGAAGGGTCGCATCGTTGGTAACGATCACGGTACCTCCGCAATTATCGGTAGCCGTAGGCGGTGTTAACGAAGTTACCGCACATACGGAATTTACATCGGGCAGAGTGGCTACGTCAGGTACAGGATCTGTGGTATCATTTATGACTACATTTTGAGTTTGGGTAGTGGTATTCCCGTTACCGTCATCATACGTCCAGGTCACTACAGTGGTACCCTGAGCGGTGATAGGAAGGGTCGCATCGTTGGTAACGATCACCGTACCGCCACAATTATCAGTGCCGGTAGGGGCTGTTAAAGAAGTTACCTGGCATTCTGCATTTATATCTGGCAGATTGGCAAGATCAGGTATAGGGTCTGTAGTATCATTAACGATCACGTTTTGATTTTGTGTTGTGGTGTTACCATTGCCGTCATCATACGTCCAGGTCACTACAGTGGTACCCTGAGAAGTAATAGGAAGGGTCGCGTTATTAGTAACGATCACCGTACCGCCGCAATTATCAGTAGCGGTGGGTGGTGTTAGTGAGGTAACTTCACACTGGGCGGTTACATCAGGTAAATTAGCCACATCGGGAACCGGGTCTGTAGTATCATTGATAATTACATTTTGCGTTTGTGTTTCTGTGTTCCCGTTTTGATCGTCATACGTCCAGGTAACTACGGTAGTACCCTGAGCAGTAATAGGTAACACAGCATCGGAAGTCACGATTACCGTACCTCCGCAATTGTCGGTAGCGGTAGGGGGCGTCAGGGACGTTACTTCACACTGGGCGGTTATATCGGGCAGATTGGCCACATCGGGTACAGGCGGGGTGGTATCGGTCGAAGCACAGGTAGAAGTAAGGGTTAAAGAAGACGGTATGGCGTTTACCGCTGCGTCATACGCTGGTTCCGTAATAGCATCTCCAAAAGTATAATTAGCCGGATCGGTTAATGCCAGTTTGGCACCAGAAATACCACTTCCGGAAAAATCGTACGAGCCGCCGTAAACGGCATTGTCTTGCTCTTCATCAGCCAACGGACCTGCTCCAAGGCCTAAGGCTGTTCTGGGTGAGGTTGTATCATCCAGTCCAAGAGGTAAGCCGGTTTCATTATTATCGCTTTTATTTCCGGTAAATAGTGTGGAAGCCAGGTTTGCCGCAAAGATAAACTGAGGATTATTACCGGCATTCGTGCTTCCCCCGGCACTGGAAGCATCCTGAAAGGCAATGATCTGATCACCTGTGGTGGATATCGCAAAAGATCCCGTTATACGGGAATCAGTATAGACTCCAAAATCAGAGCTTGAACCGGAAAATAGAATGATATCACCGGCAGTAAGGCCTCCCACAGGAACGGTATAGGAAAAAGCCCCTTCTATACAAGGAGTGTTAAACCCGGAACTGTCGGCCCCGCAATCAGTAAAGTAAATTACTGTACCGGCATCCATATCTACGAAAGTAACAAAGGCAAAATTATCGGGGGTATCTCCCTGTGCCCAAATAATGGCTATGTCACCTGCATTAAGTGCTGTTTGTGCATGGATATTGGTGAAAATACCACAGAAAACGACTAAAAAAAATGAGAGTTGAAAGGATAGTTTTTTCAATGTTTTTATTGGATTTGGTTAGTGACTATATTGAAAAAACCCCGAAAAAGATCGGGGCTCGTATTCAAATTGAAGGCTTAGTTCCTTGAAGGAAAGAGCCCTACCAGTGCAATCACATAATTTAATCCCAAATAAGGGTTTCTAATGTTGAAAGACTGGCTTCCTCCAGCATTTAGCGTGTTTCCGCCTATGGCAACATTTCCGGTAGCAGGGTTTGTACCCATAGTACCACTCGTACTAAAAGTATTATAAGGAGTAGAATCTCCAGAAACTCCAAAATTACGATTGTTGGGGTCTCCGTTATCCCCATCTTCTTCATTCACCTCTATTGCACCTCTTAGTGTCGAACCACCGTGATTGTGTATAGGCATTTCTAAAATACTGAGGGTATGACGCTCAAATCCGGAGCGTTGTCCTAGTTGAATTGGGGTTAAACCAGCTCCTGTTCCAAAATGAACAGCACTTCTTCCTCTGAGGTCAGGAAGTTGAAAGGTAGTACGGCCGTTTCCGCCATACGTAGTTCCCAGAATAGCAAAAAGAGCAGAATTATCTGCTATTGAAAGTACCTGGCCATCACAAAGTGCCCAGCCTCTGGGGGCAAAATTGCCGGCAAATAACATAATTTGCCCAATAAAAGGTTGATCCATAAGATAAAGTATTTAAATTCTTTATAAAATTACCGGGTTTAAATTCGTCTAATATAAGTATATTCACTCAAATTTAAAAACAAGTATTAATACTTAGTATAAATAGTATTAATTTTTTTATCGAATTATAGATCAATAGCTTAAGAATTAGCTATGTTTTACTTAAAACTTCACGTACATAAATATAATTAAATAATATAAACTTTGTTGTTAATCATGATCTTTGTTTGTTAAAAAGGCAGGAATATGGTCTTAAATATATTTTTGCAACGCATTACTACTATCGTGAGCAAGCTATGCATATTTAATGATTTTTTAACGGGTGAAGATGTATAAAATACGTAATATCGCTGTCTAATCTTCTTTTAAAAACACAGTGCTTTAAGGTTTATGATCGATCAAAAATTTAACGAAATCTCTGAATACAAAAGCTTACGTGAATTTTCAAATTATGTTTCCCAGCTTCTTGAGAATAAATTATGGGTCAAGGTACTGGTAGCCATGCTGTTGGGTGCACTGGCAGGCATGGTATTAAGCCCTGCGACCGGATGGGTACCGGAAACACTGAGTCTGGCGTTGGGCGACTGGCTGGCACTTCCCGGAAAGTTATTTCTTAAACTGGTACAAATGATCATGATACCTCTTGTAGTTACCAGTATTATGACGGGAATCTTAAGTGCGGGTATCGATAATCTGAAAAAAATGGGATTGGGTATTACCCTTTATTTTGTTTTTACTACGGCTGTGGCCGTTTTCATAGGAATTGTGTTTTCCATTCTTTTAAAACCGGGTACATATTTCTTTGAAAAAAGCGGCGCTCCCGAAAACCAGCCGGCACAGCAGAATATGGCTGCTGTGGAAGATATGGAAAACAAGTCTGCCATCTTAACCAGTATTCCCGATGCCGTGACCAACCTGTTGCCAGACAACCCCCTGGCCAGTATGGTATCGGGAGAAATGCTTCCCATTGTGCTGTTCTCTATTATTATAGGTATTGCCATCACACAAATTAAGCAAGATCAACGTAAAACGTTTACCGGTCTCTTAAGCGCTACCCAGGAAATATGTATGACTGTGGTTAACTGGTCTATGAAGTTAGTACCCTATGCAGTATTTGGCCTGGTAGCACAGCTTATTTCTACCATAGGGGTTTCCAGCCTTAAAAGTCTGGGATATTATGCTATGGCCGTTCTCTTAGGTCTTTTCACTCTTATGCTGTTCTATTTGGTAATAGTACGTTTTTTCGGAAAAGTAACTCCTTTGCATTTTCTAAGAAGTATTCGCGATCTGCAGTTGCTGGCATTTTCTACTACCAGTTCTGCCGCAGTAATGCCGCTCTCTATTAAAACAGCACAGGAAAAACTGGGTGTAGATAAAAGTACCAGTAATTTTATTATACCTATTGGGGCCACCATAAATATGGATGGCACGGCACTTTACCAGGTAATCTCTACTATTTTTATTGCGCAGGCCTACGGCATAGAAATGGGAATGCCTACCATTTTACTACTCACGATAACGGTAGTGGCCGCTTCTATTGGTACACCGGCTATTCCCGGTGGAGGTGTGGTGATCCTGGCTTCGGTACTTACCAGTGTTGGTATCCCTACGGAAGGAATTGTTTTGATCATAGGTGTAGAAAGAATATTGGGAATGTTCCGTTCTGCAGTCAACGTCACCGGCGATATGACCGCATGCCTGGTATTTAACAGACGTGAAGAGCAAGCCCTCCTAAAAGAGGATAAAAAAATAGCTGTGAATGTATAAAAGCAGATGCTTTGATTACAGAGATCTTTGTTTTTATAAGCTCTGGCAAAAGAAGCAGGTGTTTTTCCGGTTTTTTGCTTGAACCATCGGGAAAAATAGGCGTATTCTTTGGATCTACTTTTTTAAAAACACTAAAAATTAAAACAAAACGAGCCAGATTACGCCTCTTTCTCTGCATATAAATTTTCAAAAATCCTTTTTAGAGATCATATTATCAGTGATTTACACCCTGTACATTTAAGAGTTAACCCGGGTATTTTTCGGGTAATTATCCCCTTTCTATCAGAATAATTAACTACTACCTTAGTGATCTGTATTAAATTATTTTCCCGCTAACCTGTATATGACAAAGGTGGTAGCTACTACCGCCATTTCCGGATAGTATAGATCCGATATCTTTCCCTCCTGCCTGCTATACCGGTAAACGCTATAGAAAACGCTGTAGTTGCTTACTTTTTTTGCAAAAATTAAAACCTAAAAATATGGCTTGTTTAAACCTTACAAACGGATTATTTATTAACAGCAGTGCAGATCTGCTCTGGAACAGTGCCAATACGGTACTCAATTTGCCCAATGGAGCGACACTTACCTACACAGGCAGTGGCCCTAATCCTGGTATAGCAATAAGTAAAGGAGGTGATAATGAATTTTTTAGTAAACCGGCGACAGGCAATATTCATTATATGAATTTTGGTACTCCCAAAAACTATCTGCTTGTTCTCACTACGCAGGACAGTGCCGGTATGAGTACCCGCAGAGTATCGCTGGTAGATACTTCAGGATCTTCTATTCAAACTGCATTATTACTAACTGTTAATGCCAATACTTCTCAGTCATTGCCTGTAGTGCAAATGAGTCCGGGAGGTGGCCATTTGTTCTTTCTAAGGGCCGCAACCAGTGCGGGAACGGTAGCAGGTATGCAGATAGGGAGGTCAGACAATGGTGATACGCTTTGTTCTGCCGTGCCGTTTACCCCTTCGCTGGAACTGTTTGGGGAGGTAACACCCACGGCAATCCTTATAAAAGAAGGGGGCAGTACCATAAGCAGTTGTGCAAGGCCTGAGGCCGACTGTGATGTAAGTCCCGGTTCTCATACCTTTAATGACGTCGTGTTAGGGCCGGGCGTAGATCCATCTCTGGCCACACAAACGGAACAATTTACTATTGAAAATAACGGTACTGACTGCCTCTCTATAACTTCTATTTCTAATGCAGGGCCTTTTTCGGTGTCGGGTACATCCCAGCCACTGCCTGTGACCCTGGATCCCACGGAAAGTATCACGGTAGATGTTTTGTTTGCTCCGGGAAACCTGGGCAATTACAGCGAGCAGTTGCCCATTAATCCAACCCCATCAAACGGCGACACCTATCTGGAATGTAACGGGGAGGCACGTGCACCGGAACTCAGTATTTCTTTTTCGGGCAGTGTTTCGTTTGGTAAAGTGCCGTTGGGGGCTTCGGCAAACCGAATGGTCTCTATTTTAAACAACGGAGAAGCCACTGTAAATCTCAGTATCCCGGCATCACCGGGAGGCATTCCCTTTGCATGGGGGCCTTTTGGAGGGCCCCTTGCACCCGGAGCCAGTTATACGCTTACCATTACATTCGCCCCTATGGCTGAAGGCTCTTTTAACCACAGCATTATTTTTACCGGTAATGATCCCGACAGTCCGCATCAAATCAATCTTTCAGGCACCGGTTGTGTAGCTAATGCCGAAATGCAGGTGCTTACCCCTCCCGGGCCGTTTATTGATTTTGGGAATGTACAAAGAGGGTTTCGCACGGTGCGTATCATTCGTGTTCGAAACAACGGGGACGGCCCTCTTAACTTCAGTGCCCGGATACAGGGAGGAGACGACACGCTTTTTGGCATTCAAAGAGAAGGAGAGTCTATTACCAGTCCGCTTGCTACCGCTTCTTTTACCGTTTTACCCACCGATGCCTGTGGCGGTACTTCCGGAAGCGGAGAAGTTCTGTTTGGGGTTACTTTTTATGCAAATGATGCCCCTCGTACAGCACAGAGCCAGCTCGTTATATACAATCATAACGCTACCAACGGACTGCCGGCTGAGCTTACCTACGACCTGCAAGGCGAGATCACTGCACCGGTGGCGGTAGATGTTCAACTGGTTATGGATCGTTCAGGTAGTATGAGTGATCCTTCAGGAGATCGTATTAAAATTGATACCGCCATAGATGCGGGGCAGTTGTTTGTAGAAATGATGCGACCCGATGTGGAGGACCGCCTGGGGATTGTCAAATTTAACGATACCCCGGAACTGGTGAGCTCCATTCAAAATATTACAACGGCTAACCGAGCTGCCATTCGCGGGCAAATTAACCCTACGGAATTTAACCCTACAGGGTTTACTTCTGTAGCGGGCGGAGTACGGGTGGCTATAAAAAATATAGACGATACACCACGTACCACAGTGCCAGATGCCCTAAATACATCTGTTGTAGTACTTACTGACGGTATAGATAATACTCCTTATAATGATCCTGATGGCAATACATATTCCTTACTGGGAGGTGACGGCGCCCTGCCATTACCTACTCCCTCCGGAAAACGACTGTATGCCATAGGGATTGGGAACAGTATTGATTCGGCCCGGCTCAGTGTTTTGTCGCAGGCCACAGGAGGCAGTTTTCTGCATGTAAGGGATTTTAGCGGAACCGATTTTTTCTCACTTGAAAAACACTTTACCCAGATCTTTATGGAATCGGTAGATCTGTCTGTCATTAGCGATCCGGTATATACCATTCAGCCCAATGACGAGCACGTAACCCCTATTGATATTTTGAACGGAGATACCGGTTTAATGATAGTGGTGTACGATCGTGACTATATTCGTCTGCCGTTTTACCTGGAAAGTCCCTCCGGAGAGATCGTAACACTTACCCAGGTGCCGGCCGGTTTCCAGATACGGCCGGGTATTACTGCCACGGCCCGTTTTATGGAGGTTACCTTTCCCGAAGGAGCTCCCGAAAGATATGCCGGCCAGTGGAAGTTTATTGTTTATCACGACGGGAAAGCATGCGTATATAAGCCCAGGCAACCCAAAGAAACGCCGGTTACGCATGTGCCCAATGTAGATTCTCAGGAATTCGGTTTTGGTTTTCGGCCCACACGGTGTAAAGAAGGGTATGATAAACCGGTAATGTACGGTTTTGCGGTAGGAGCCGGTTCTAATTTCAGGATGTTCCCCTTTGTACAACCCGGTATTATAAAAGTAGGGGAATCTATTAAACTCAATGCGCTGATAAGTGAGTTTAGCCTGCCGGTAACAGGATGCACGGTAACCGTAAAAGCCGAAACACCGGGAGGTACGGTATATAATTATACGTTACTGGATGACGGACTCCATGCAGATGATGATAAAGATGACGGTAATTATGGTAAAGTGTTCACACAAACCTCAGAAGAAGGTTTTTATACCTTTACTTTTCGTGCCCATGGTTACAGTCGTGATAACGAGCCTGTGGTACGAGAAGCGGTACGCTCTAAATACGTAGAAGGCAATACACCTCTTATCCCTTCTGATGGAGGCAACCGGCCCGATGACGGTGACGGCAGTAGTACATCGCAAAGATGTTGTCGTACCATTACGTACCTGCTTTGGGTGATCATTGTACTTATCCTGATCCTTATCTATCTTCGCTGGTTTCGATAGAAGCTGATCCGATTTTAAAGTTTTCAAATAGCCTTTGACCATTTATTCAAGGGCTATTTTTGTTATTTAGCAGGCAGATCAGGAATTCTTTGTATAAAAGGAGCAGTAGTAAGGGTCCCTAAAAAGGCTTTTAGGGCTTCCTTTTCTTCACCGGTTAAATGCAGTTTTTTTAACAACGGAGAAGTTACCGGGAAAAGGGTATCTTTTTCCTGACTTTTTTTACGCCTCGGCCTGAGCATTCCCCCATTATAGGCATTAATTACCTCATCCAAATCTAAAAAGAGCCCGTTATGCATATAGGGCCCCGTCTGGCCAATCTCCCGTAAGGTGCCCGTTCTAAATTTCCCTACATCTTCTTTTTTACCGGTAATATTGTAAAGCCCCAGGTCCTCAAAAGGGCGACCGTAGTAAGACAGACCGGTATTGTGAAAGTGATTATCAGAAAAATATCCCGTGTTATGGCAATTAATGCATCGGGCCTTGGTTCTGAAAAGGTGCATGCCCCATACTTCCTCATCGGTAAGCTGTGTACTGTCTCCCTGTACAAAACGGTCAAACCGGGAAGTCCTTCCTTTTATGGTACGCTCAAAAGTAGCAATGGCTTTTCGAATACGTTTTTCGGTAATTACGGTATCTAAAAAGGCTTCTTTAAACAACGACCTGTAACCTTGTATGTGTTGAATGCGTTTTACCGCCAGGTCCAGATGAAAATTCATTTCAAGGCTGTCCTCTACCGGAAAACGTACCTGCGACTCCAGCGTGGCTGCACGGCCGTCCCAAAACAACGGTTGGGCCAGCCCCACATAAAACAGGGTCATCGCATTGCGTTTGCCCTGCTGGCGGTCATGCCCGTAACTCACTCTGCGGCCATCACCCCAGCCCAGTTCAGGATCATGACATGAGGCACAGGCAATCTGCCCGCTGCGGGATAACCTGGGATCAAAAAACAAAGTACGGCCCAGTTCTTTTTTGGTTTCGGAATACAGATTTTCTTCCGGAAAAACCACTTCAGGCACCACCCCAATATCCTCAAAATCCTGTACAAGCGTCGAATCCAGAAAAGGAGCGGGCCATTTTGCAGTATCGCCACTGCTGTAAAGAACCCGCAATTCGTTAATGTCATACTGATAGGGCTGATATACTTTAAAAGCAGTAAAACCAAGGAGTGCTGCAAAAACAATGCTGAAACCAATCTTTTTCATCTAGTAAAATAATCGCAAAGTTAATGAATGATCAAGACGCCTGGTATGCACATCCATAAAATCCCCCAGAGGAAAAAGAGCTCCTGTGCGTAAAGCTACCTGTATCTGTATGTTACGCGATGTAGAAAAATCGAGGTTTATGCCGGCATGAGCTGATATGGTATCTGAACTGAGATAAGCCATATCGGGAATAAGCACTTCGTTGTAATACCTTTGCAGGGCCAGCCCGGGAAAATCGTCAGGTTCTACCGACTCCAGAAAACCGGCATTACTGTTTATAAAATTCTCCTGTAAATTCAAATTTCCCGCTACACGCAATAACGGACCGATATGTAAATTTTTATTAGCCGTAAATCCTTTTAAAATATAGGCTTCCAGACCCAGGTTTTGTGTTTCGCCCAGTACTCCCGCCAGGGCATCACGCTGCCACAGCCTATGATAGGTGAGGTCTCCCCCCATATCCCATTCGGTACGGCCCCGGGTATTTTGCTGTAAATACGCAAAAGAGGCCCGTATGCGAGAACGCTCGGCCGCATAGGTTTTACCTGCTTTACTGGTTAAAAAATTACTGCCTTCCATATAAAAAGCCTCCACCTGAGCGCGCCATAACGAATGGTCGTTTATAAAATGGAACCAGGTACTCTGTACCTGAAATTCAACCGGCTCATACGTGCCAAAAAAATTGGCGGGGTCGTCTTCATCTTCTACAGAATTGTTCCTAAAAGTAATCTGTTCCCGGTTTCGTATAGAAGCATCTATAAGTATGCGGTTTTTATAAGTACTGTAGGCATACCCAATACTACCCCCGTAAGTAGTGTGGTTGCGCTGGGTGTTATTTGAAAACGGACTGATAAGGGAACCGTATCCCGCAACCCAGCGTACATAAATATCAAAATTGGCTATCTGGTTCTGTTCATTATTAGAAAAAGTAATCTCATTATCCACATTTGTGTATCCATAGAAAAAATGCGCCTTTACAAAATGCCCTTTGGTTATTTCATAGTTCGCCCCTGCCGTAAATTCAAGGTCGTTATAGGTTATTTTAGGACGTGGGTCCAAATTGGTACGAAAGCGGTTCTCCAGGGTATAGGCCACTCTGGCCAGTAAAGTAAGGGGTTTATTGGGTACAGGATACAGGATACCTCCGGTTACCCGGTAACGCTGATTGGACCAGTCACCGGGTTTGGAAACCCCAAAATAATGCGGATCTGGCATAATACCTTCATCTGGTAAAGTGTAAGAGAGATTCCAGCGCAAGCGGTCATAATATGTTTTTTCTATAGAAAAATCGCCAAAAAAGAGGAGGCCCAGAGAATCCCGATATATACCCTCTGTAGAAACCCCAAAGGTTTTTATGGCTTCCGGTTCGGCACCCAGTTTAAAAAGCCCGTCAGTTTTTTTATAAGATAATGATGAGGCCGTATAATCTCTTACCGGTATAAAGGGTAAATTATTGGGAGTCTCAGAAAAAATGCCGGTCATTTCTTCAAAGAAAATGGTGTTGGCAGGGTGATAACCGGGCATCCCGGTCTGAGCACTTAACTGCCAGCAACAGAACCCTAAAATACTTAAAAGATAATACGGCCTCATAAATTTACGGGATGTTTACTTCTGGTATGCTCAATACTTCAAAGTCATTGGTAGAGTTGTTGGTATCCTTATAAAAAATACGGCCTTCTGACTGGCTTTCTATTTTTCGGCGTACCGACTCCGAAGAATACGCACCTCTTATGGTACTGATCTCACCGGCGTCAATAGCATCAGAAAGTCTTTTGGGTTTGCCGCGGGAAGGATCATCTCTTTGTGTCTCTACCCCGTCAATAATGACTGAATTGGGTATGCGGAGAAAAGTAGCGGTAGTTTCTGAAAAGTTATCGGCACCTATACTGGGAAGCGGTACTGCTTTCCACCCTTCAAACTGGGTGTCGTCTGCAAAAAAGATAATAAACGCGTCTCTACCAAACGCATCCAAAATTAAATCCTGACTACTCACACTTTTAAATGCGATCTCTACATTAACCGAGTTGGGGTTGTCAATATCAGAATCCAGCCAGTTTTCTCCCTGACTTTCCTGGAAGGGCCTGAAATAGCCTTCAAAAGGGGCATTGCTAAGGTCTATGGTACGATTAGGTTCAGGCACTTCAAAAGTTACCGTTTCACCGTTTTCATCCTGTACTACCAGAGGTGCTCTGTGATTAAGTGCCGTAGCTGCCACGATCATACTTTTACCGGGTTCTAATGGATATTGGGTACCCGAACCAGGAATACGAAGCACCTCATCAGCATATACAAAATCAGTGTTAGAAGCGGCCCCGGCATCCTGGCCAATAGACTGGCTCCAGTCGTACTGGCCGTTAGGCAGGTGGTACTCTCTGGGGTTTGAAGGTACACGGGTGGTACCTCTTAGCTGTGCAAAATACAGCCCGTCAAGATATAAGGTCTGGTTAGAGTTGTTGTGAATTTCAAAGAACTGATCTCTCAAAGATGCTCCGAGCCGTACATCTGATCCGGCAAAGTAAATTTGCTTTAACACCAGATTCCCTATAAGTCCCGTAACCAGTTCCATAGAAGTATTGGCAGAAGTATTGGCATTGATCTGTACATTTTGTAAGGAAGCGTTAAACGTGACGTTCTGATTTACGGACTGCCCAAAGAACTGTTGGTAGGCTTCCGGGGTAAACACCCGGCTTACATTAATATTATATACCCCGGGAATAAGGCTCAGGGTTAGCAATCCGTCCGGGTTTACCGTTCCGGAATACGATCGTCCGTCCTCATTGTTTACCAGCGTAACCTGGGCTCCTTCGGCCGGGAGGTTCTCAAAATCGCTTCCATAACGAATACTCAGGGTATGGCTTATGGAAGTTATAAAATTATCGTCATCATTGCTGCAGGAAAAACAGCTTACCAGACATACTAAAAAAACTAATTTTCTCATGATTCTATATTTAAAAGGTATAATTAACAGTGGCTCCAAAACTTATTACCTGGTTTTGTATACTACGGTTCCCGTTTACTTCGACCACGGGACGGTGGTTTAAAAAATTATTAGCATACAATGACATACTTAAACCGCTTACCAGTTCTTTGGTAACCCGTAAATGAAAATTGTGATATGCGGGGGTAACGGCATCTTCCTCGGTAGAAGGGTTTAAGAACAGCGACTCAAACCGGGGCGAGGCCCGTTCTGCCTCGGGTATCGCAATGGTATTTAGTTCAGGATCTATATAAGCTATGGGGAAACGACTCGAGACCGCCGCATAGGTAGCGGTACGGGTAAACTGCTCTACAGTACCGGATATTAACAACCCTATTTCAGATATATGATGGGTTACTGTAGCCTGTAACCGTAAAATATCATTACGCACCGGTTCTCTTTCATATACACCATATAGCAAATTCTCTTCCAGGGGGTTCCGGTTAATGATCACCCGGGGCAGATCGTTGGTACTTTTACTAAAGGTATAGGTACCGTTAATATTGAAAGAGGTATTAATAGCCTTGATCTTGTCGATATTGATAAAAAATTCTACTCCTTTGTCAATAGACTCTACCGCGTTTACGGGCAGGGAATAGTCCAGAATAAAAGGGGAAAAACCGGTTACTTCATAGGTAGGAGGTGTATTGGGGTCACTAAATGTAAATTCTACTTCGGGGAAGTTAACACGTCTCAGGATATCATTATTGGTAAACCCGTTAGAGTTTTGGTTATAAAAGGCAGTAAAGGCAATGTCTATACCTTTGGGGTTATAATTTCCCCCCAGTTCATACCGCCAACTGGTAGAAGGTTCCAGGCTTAAACGGCCCAGTTCTTCTCTATAGGTTTGTACCAGGTTAAAAGAATAGGAAGAGGTACGAAAATCGGCTATCAATACGTCAAAATATTTATCTCCGGGGAAGAGTTGTGCCAATGAAGGGGCTTTTGTGGCAAAGCCCAGCGCACCGCGCACACTAAGTTTATCGGTGACCTCATAACCTATATTGATACGGGGGCTCACGCTACCTACCTGGTTTTGATAATCATAGCGTACCCCGAGATTGGCAAAGAGTTTTCGTTTATTGGCAAATTCATAGGTAATATTATCCTGAAAGAACAGCCCCCAGCGCCACTGCCCGTTTACCAGCGCATTAAAATCGGTAGCTCTGATACCCTCACCAGAAGTAATATTACCGGTGCCGCTTTTAAGGGTAACTTCTGAATGGGCATTTTCCGGCGAATAGCCCCGGCCCCGACCCCGGTTGTCACTGTACCATACATTTATACCGGTATCCAGATTATGCGTCCACCGGTTATGGGTCCATTTTTTTTCAATAATAATATTACCAGACAGGTTTTGCGGTCTCCCGAAAACTTCCCGTATCTGTAAATACGCTACAGGAGTATAGATACCCTCGGCCAGTCCCGTATCCAGACTTTGAGGGACTACGCGCCCCCCGTCATTAATAAATGACTGGCTAAAGGAATGCTGATTGGCAGAGGCATACCCCACGGTTACATTAAGATTATCGATCCAGCGAGATTCAGGCTGCCAGTTAAACCGGTTATTGATCTGAAAACCGCGATCTTTTCGAAAACGGGCATCCTGCCCCCCGTCGTCATTGTCAAGATCTACATTGGTATCATCCAGATTGTTATGAACAGTAAGTGAAAGTGTATTTCGAAAACGGGAGTCTTTACTGTTTACAGACCAGATGGCAGAAGCTGTTATACGGTCGTACTGCTCAAGGCTGTTACGGGGGTCGGCATTGGCATTGAGATAATCAAGCGACAAACTTAACAAGCCGCCTTTTTCACTAATACGAAATCCTTTCTGTACATTAAGAGAAGTAGTGCCTTCCCGTATATTGGCATTTACACGAAGAGGGGTAACCCCGGCTTTTCGGTCAATGCGTATCACACCGCTGGTCAGATTTCCATATCGGGCATCGGGCACTCCGGCAATTACCTCTATCTCTTCTATATTGGCCGCAGGAATGGTTCGGAGATCTATACCTGAGTTTACGTTATCATAGCGGGTTAATCCAACAGATCCATCTTCGTCTGTGGTATAGTTTTGCATGTTCTCATCGTTTGAGAGCTGTAAACCGTCCAGCATAAAGGCAACACCAAATGCATTGTTGGTATTTGGGTTGGCCGTACGCAGGGATATGGTATTTGTTTCGTTTAACGATGGCGGGGTTATTTCCTGACCGGGCAATTGCTGCAATACATCTGAAAGGCTGTACGACTGTACCTGATTTACCGCATACCCCCCCAGGGTAATGGCTGAGCCTACTTTGGCGCGTTTGGGAACCGCGGTTACGGTTACTTCATTAAGACGCAGGTTATCATCACTCATTTCTATGACCACCGAGGGCCCAAAAGGATAATCGGCACGGGTAAAAACTCTGGGAGCCTTTCCTAATATTCTGAATTCCAGTTCAAAATCGCCGGTAGTCACTACCAGCATGTAAGCTCCGTTTTCATCGGTAATAGTCCACTCGTTTCCTGATTTATTTAAAATAGTAACCCCGGGTAAAGGGCTGCCATCTTCAGCGCTTACTACAACTCCCTGTAAGGTTTGCTGCCCGTAGCTGCATAAACTGGCCAGAAATAAAAAGTAAAATAGCCTCACCGTAAACGAATTATGAGGCAAATATATTAATTTAGACTAATTAAAAATTAATAAATCCCGGGAAAATTTTAGCTGTTGAAGAATTGTGCTCAGAATATGTGTAAAATAGAAAAATATCTGGTACAAAGATACGTTCTCCGGCATACTTTGCCAAATTAGGCCGGTGTGTATTTTACGCAATTAATGATCTATTGTTTTTAACCGCTACAAAAATCTAAATTTTTGTCTTAGATAAAAAAAGGCTGCTTTTAAAGCAGCCTTTGTAGGGTTAAGCCCACCACCACGAACAGTCACAGTCTGGTTCGGTCCAGGTGTCTCCGCGACACTCTTCCATAGTACAGGGCCTGGTACCGCCCGTAATGTTTTTAACTTCTTCTCTTGTAAGCTTTTTTGCTCCTTTTAGATCTAGCATTTTTTGTAACATAGTATTACTTTTTTAAGTTCTTTTTTAAAGATACGGCTTTAGCCATATATTTTTATTACTTTAAGAGAATCTTAGTTTTAAATTAACAGTAGGGTCTTTCCTAAAAAAAGAATACAATACAAACAGGGCTTAAATTGTTAGTAATAGTGGTTTATAAATAGTGCGGGTATATGCTTAAACTATTTATTTGAGATGGTATATATTAAAAAAAATGACCCCTTTCGGGGCCACTTCAAATGTTTTCACAACGGAATAATCCTTATTGTGAATTGCTTTCATTACAAATATATAGATTATTTCTTGTATTGATATTACGCTTTTCCGTAATTAAATAAATGTTTTTTGTATTAGTTTAGTGATTAAATACTTTCTTTTTTATGAAAAAAATACTAGGATTAGACCTTGGCACAACTTCTATTGGCTGGGCATTTGTGCACGAGGCTCAGGCTAAGCATGAACAATCTCAAATCATAAAGACCGGGGTACGGGTGATTCCGCTTACTACCGATGAGAAAGAAGATTTCTCAAGAGGAAAAAGCATCACCACCAATGCAGACCGCACCTTAAAAAGGGCCATGCGGCGTAACCTGTATCGCTATCAAATGCGTAGGGACGCCGTTATTGCTGTTTTTAAAAAAATGGGTTTTATAGACGCTACCACCACTCTTTCGGAAAAAAAAGGAGCTTTGCACGAAACCTATCAATTACGGGCGAAAGCGGTAACTGAAAAAATTGGGAAAGCCGAACTGGTAAGGGTCGTGTTGATGCTTAATAAAAAAAGAGGGTATAAAAGCAGTAGAAAAAGTAAAAGCAATGAAGAAGATGGACAATTAATAGACGGTATGGCCATTGCCCGGCTATTGCATGAGAAAAATCAAACCCCGGGAACCTATAGCTACTATTTATTAAAAAATGGAAAAAAAGTACTTCCCGATTATTATCCCTCAGACCTTTTGCAGGAACTAGAGGCCATATGGAACTTTCAAAGATCATTTTATCCTGATATTCTTACCAAAAACCATCTGGAAGCACTTCGCAATAAAAATCTTTCTGAAACCATACAGTATCTGGAAAAAGAAATGGGCCTGGAGCGGGCAGAAAATAAAGGAAAAGATCGGAAAATTACGCTTTACCAATGGCGGGACAAGGCTGTAAAAGAAAAAATGGGCCTTTCTGAAATTGCGTATATCATAGCAGAGATCAATAACCAGATCAATAATTCAAGTAAATATCTGGGGGCTATTGGCGACCGAAGTAAAGAGTTGTATTTTAACAATCAAACCGTTGGCCAGTATCTTTATGAAATACTGAAGCAAAACCCTCATAATTCATTAAAAAACCGGGTGTTTTATCGCCAGGATTATATAGATGAATTTAATGCGATCTGGAAACAACAATCTTTATATTATCCTCAACTTACTGATGAACTTAAGAAAGAATTACGAGATATCACCATTTTTTACCAGCGCCCTCTTAAGTCTCAGAAAGGCCTTATCTCTATATGCGAATTTGAAGGTGCAGAGCGTACTGTACAGGTAAACGGTAAAGCGAAAAAAAAGAGTATAGGGCCCCGGGTAGCCCCCAGATCGTCCCCTCTTTTTCAACAAACCAAAATATGGCAAACCATTCACGACCTAAAAGTATCCCGAAAAGACGAGCCTGATAAAAAATACGATCTGGAACCCGAAACCCTGCATATGCTTTTTGATGAACTCAATGTAGTGCATGAATGGAAACCCTCCGAGTTCTTAAAATGGTTGTTTAAAGGCACTAAAGAAAAACCGGGGAACTGGAACCTTAATTTTAAGAGCCTGCAAGGCAATAGCACAAATGCCACTTTGTTTAAGGTATATAAAGATATTCTGGAATCTGAAGGGTACAATGGTATTGATTTTACACAGCCGGTTTCAGTATATGTAAAAGAAATGGGTACCTGCTTTAAAACTATGGGTATTGACCCTCGCGTTTTGGAACTGGATACTACCCTGCAGGGAGACCTGTTCATACAACAACCTGCCTACCACCTATGGCACTTACTCTATTCCTATCAGGACGACCGTTCCCTTACGGGTACCGAAGCACTGGTACACAGACTTGAAGAACATTTTGGTTTTCCGCAACCATACGCCAAACAACTGGCTGCCATTACATTTATACAGGATTATGGAAGTTTAAGCACCCGGGCGCTGCGTAAAATATATCCGTTCCTGGAGGCAGGTAACCCTTTTAGTGATGCCTGTGCACTGGCAGGTTATCATCTTTCTAATACCTTCACAACAGAAGAAAATAAAAACAGGCAGCTTCTGGATACCCTGCCGTTGGTTACCAAAAATGCGCTGCGCAATCCGGTAGTTGAAAAGATCTTAAACCAGATGATCCATGTGGTTAATACCGTAATTAAAGACCCTGCACTGGGCAAACCGGATGAAGTACGTATAGAAATGGCACGGGAACTCAAAAAAACCGCCAAACAGCGAAATGAACTCACCAAAAGCATTAACAAAGCCACCCGTGAGCACGAAGCCTATCGCAAGCTACTACAAAATGACTTTGGCCTTACCTATGTGAGCCGTAACGACCTTATTAAATACAAGCTCTATCTGGAATTAAAACCTCTGGGTTTCAAAACCCTGTACTCGGGAACGTATATTAAACCGGAAGAATTGTTCACTTCTAAATTTGACGTAGAGCATATTATTCCCAGAGCCTTGTTATTTGACGATTCTTTTTCAAATAAAACACTGGAACTAAGAAATATCAATATTGAAAAAGGAAATGAGACTGCATATGATTATTGTGAGCGAAAAGGCTGGCTACCGGCATTTGAAAGCCGTGTAAATACACTTTTTGCCGCGAAAGCCATTGGCTATGCCAAAAGGGAAAAGCTGCGTATGCAAAAAGAGAATTTGCCAGAAGATTTTCTGAACCGTGACCTCGGGAACACTGCCTATATTGCCCGTAAAGCAATAGCACTGCTTAAAACAGCTATACGCGACGTACACCCTACTTCCGGAAAAATAACCGATGCACTACGTTCAGACTGGGAGCTCATTGATGTGTTAAAAGAGTTGCAATGGGAAAAATATGAAGCACAGGGGCTTACCTACTACGAATATAACCGTGAAGGGAAAAAGCTTCCCAGGATAGAAGGCTGGTCTAAACGAGATGACCATCGGCATCACGCTATGGATGCCATTACGGTAGCTTTTACGAATAGGGCCATAGTTCAGTATCTTAATAATCTAAACGCGTCTGGAAAGCAGGAAAGTGAATTGTATGGCATACGAAGCAAGTACACCTTTAAAGACCCCGGAGGACAAAGAAGGTTTGTAAAACCTTTTGAAAACATACGGGAAGAGGCCAAAAAGCACCTAGCATCCATACTAGTTTCATACAAAGCCAAAAACAAGGTAGTTACACGCAATCGCAACAAGACAAAAGCAAAAGGAAAAAACAATTTTAAGTATAAAACCGAGTTAACACCCCGGGGGCAGTTACACAATGAAACCATCTATGCCCGAAAAAAGTTTTATATAGTAAAAGAAGAAAAAGTAAATGCTTCGTTCACTCAGGAGAAAATTACGCAGGTAACCAAACCCGCCTTTCGCAAGGCACTTGAGGAACGTCTTAAGGTTTGTGAAAACGATCCTAAAAAAGCATTTACCGGGAAAAACAGCCTTAAAAAAAATCCCGTTGTGATCGATGCCGAAAATTGTGTACCGGAAATGGTTAAACTAAAAATTCCGGATTACCAATATACCATTCGCAAAGAAATAAAACCAGAGAATTTTACAACGCTTAAATCCGTTGAAAAAATAACCGATGAAAGCATTAAACAAAAGTTACTGGCACGAATTAAACAACAGGGGGATCTGCAAAATGCACTTTCCAATCTGGAAGACCATCCTGTCTGGCAAAACAAAGATCAGGGTATTAAAGTAAAAAGTGTAACCATTACCGGAGTAAGCAATGCGGTGCCTTTACATATTGCCCATGACCATCATGGCAGGCCGCTAAAAAACGATCAAAACGGTTTTGTTCAAAGCAGTTATGTGAGTACGGGTAACAACCACCATCTGGCAGTGTATGCAGATGAGAACGGAAACCTTGATGACGCCATTGTATCCTTTTTTGAAGCTGTACAACGGGCCAAACTAGGGCAGCCGGTGGTTAGGGAAACCAATGAAAAAGGCTGGTCCCTGATATTTACCTTAAAGCAAAATGAAATGTTTGTCTTCCCTTCGGAAACGTTCCGTCCTAAAGAGATTGATCTTAAAAACCCTGCAAATAAGGCATTAATAAGCAAACACCTGTTTCGGGTACAAAAGTTTTCAAAACTGCAATACGGCAATTCGTTTGCAAGGGAATATGTATTCAGGCACCATCTGGAAACCCGCTTAAACGACCATAAAGCACTTAAGAATACCACGTATTATAATATAAAAAGCCTTCAACATCTGGCAGGTATTGTTAAAGTGCGTTTGAATCATTTAGGAAATATTGTACATATTGGAGAATACTAAAAATGGTTAAGAGAACACTTCTTTTCAGCAATCCGGTTTATCTGAGCACCCGCAATGAGCAACTGGTTGCCAGTTTTCCTGAGGAAGATACTCAGGACGTTACCATTCCTATAGAAGACCTCGGGTACGTAGTACTGGAAAACCCTCAAATCACCATTACGAGCGGGCTTTTAATAAAACTGACTCAAAACAAAACAGCCGTTATTACCTGCGATCGCCAACATCTCCCTTCCGGTTTTCTGCAACCCCTTACCGGGCATAGCGAGCAAACAGAGCGTATGCGGTACCAGCTTAATGCAAGTGTACCCTTAAAAAAGAATTTGTGGCAGCAAACCGTGCAGGCAAAAATTGCCAATCAGGCAACACATTTACAGGTACGTGGCAAAAACGCCCTTAAATTAAAACGCTGGGCAACCGAAGTAAAAAGCGGAGATACCGAAAATCATGAGGCCATTGCTGCCGCTTACTATTTTCAAAATCTCTTTAATATTGACGGTTTTAGCCGTAACCAAAAAGGGGTGCCACCCAACAATTTACTTAATTACGGCTATGCGGTTTTAAGAGCCGTTACCGCCCGGGCACTGGTGAGCAGCGGACTCTTACCTTCGGTAGGCATTTATCATAGTAATAAATACAATGCATTTTGCCTGGCAGACGATATAATGGAACCCTATCGTATATATGTAGATCAGCTCATAGCTGACCTGGTATTTCAGGGAGACAATTATGAAGAGCTCAACAAAGAAAACAAAACGCTTTTGCTGCGCATACCTGCTATGGATGTAGTGATAGAAGAAAAGAAAAGCCCGCTTATGGTTGCAATGAGCCGTACGACCAGCAGCCTCTTTGAATGTTTTAAAGGAAATTCACGAAAAATAAGCTATCCCGTTTTTTAACCATGAACACTCAGCATTATGAACGTATTAACCAATACAGGAGTATGTGGGTATTAGTGTTTTTTGATCTGCCTAACGAGACAAGAAAAGAACGAAAAACAGCTTCCCATTTTCGTAAAAGACTTTTGGACGATGGTTTTTCCATGTTCCAGTTTAGCATATACATACGTTTTTGCCCTAGCCGCGAAAATGCTTCAGTACATATAAAACGTACCAAAGTCATACTTCCTCCAAAAGGAAACGTATGTATTATGCAAATTACCGATAAGCAATTTGGGATGATCGAGTTGTTTCACGGACAGAAGCCTGAAGAACCGGAAAAACCATCCCAGCAACTAGAACTGTTTTAAAAAACACCTCTTTTTTCTTTTTCTAAAAAATACCCTAACAAAAAGGATACCAGCATTTTACAGCCGGTATCCTGTGAGTTTTCCCTAAAGTTAGAGAATTGAAAGCAATTCACAACGAAAAACGTACCGCAGAACTTTTTGAACAGCCTGTGAGTTTTCCCTAAAGTTAGAGAATTGAAAGCAATTCACAACTAAGGAGGCAAATCTTCCGCCTCTATCTGGCCTGTGAGTTTTCCCTAAAGTTAGAGAATTGAAAGCAATTCACAACACGATCTCATTGATAGTATTGGCTTTGATACCTGTGAGTTTTCCCTAAAGTTAGAGAATTGAAAGCAATTCACAACTCTGCGAACGGTCAGTCTTTACATTCTGAACCTGTGAGTTTTCCCTAAAGTTAGAGAATTGAAAGCAATTCACAACCGATTCAACGTTGTTACCAACTCTTACGAGCCTGTGAGTTTTCCCTAAAGTTAGAGAATTGAAAGCAATTCACAACAAGTTCTTGAAGTTGATTTCAACCAATTATCCTGTGAGTTTTCCCTAAAGTTAGAGAATTGAAAGCAATTCACAACTCATCGCTCATTTAGGTCTTGAAGAAGAGCCTGTGAGTTTTCCCTAAAGTTAGAGAATTGAAAGCAATTCACAACTGTTCATGCCAGCTGGCGAAAATCAAGAACCCTGTGAGTTTTCCCTAAAGTTAGAGAATTGAAAGCAATTCACAACTAGCATGGAACAAGATAGGATGGTTTCGCGCCTGTGAGTTTTCCCTAAAGTTAGAGAATTGAAAGCAATTCACAACTGGTATCCCATCGATTCATCTGTTTTTCCTCCTGTGAGTTTTCCCTAAAGTTAGAGAATTGAAAGCAATTCACAACTGGAATAACCCTGAAAAATATTTTGAATACCTGTGAGTTTTCCCTAAAGTTAGAGAATTGAAAGCAATTCACAACGGTAGTCGCGCCCAATACTCAAACGACTGGCCTGTGAGTTTTCCCTAAAGTTAGAGAATTGAAAGCAATTCACAACTAAAAGGGTTTGCTAATGTCATAAAAGATTCCTGTGAGTTTTCCCTAAAGTTAGAGAATTGAAAGCAATTCACAACGTAGATCTTCTCCAGAAATCCATCAGCAACCCTGTGAGTTTTCCCTAAAGTTAGAGAATTGAAAGCAATTCACAACTGATTCAGTAATTAAATGTTTAGATGATTTCCTGTGAGTTTTCCCTAAAGTTAGAGAATTGAAAGCAATTCACAACATGCAAAAAGAACCAACACTAACAGTATTACCTGTGAGTTTTCCCTAAAGTTAGAGAATTGAAAGCAATTCACAACACAGAAGAAGCCTTAATGCGATTGATCGGCCTGTGAGTTTTCCCTAAAGTTAGAGAATTGAAAGCAATTCACAACCTAAGATACCAATACAGTTTCAAACAAAAACCTGTGAGTTTTCCCTAAAGTTAGAGAATTGAAAGCAATTCACAACAAAGTAATAATGGAGGGAGAAGCTTTGCCACCTGTGAGTTTTCCCTAAAGTTAGAGAATTGAAAGCAATTCACAACACCCAGACAGCAAAAGAAGGGGTTGCTCCGCCTGTGAGTTTTCCCTAAAGTTAGAGAATTGAAAGCAATTCACAACTGTTCCGTGCCGGTGTTCCCTTCATTGATCCCTGTGAGTTTTCCCTAAAGTTAGAGAATTGAAAGCAATTCACAACAAGAAATTAGAATAGTAACATTCTAAAAATCCTGTGAGTTTTCCCTAAAGTTAGAGAATTGAAAGCAATTCACAACATGTTCTGGCCCCGGCTCACCATTAAAACCCCTGTGAGTTTTCCCTAAAGTTAGAGAATTGAAAGCAATTCACAACTACGGCTATTTTAAGAGTGTCCGTTGTTATCCTGTGAGTTTTCCCTAAAGTTAGAGAATTGAAAGCAATTCACAACCAAATGAAAACACATGAAGCAATGGTTCTCCCTGTGAGTTTTCCCTAAAGTTAGAGATTTGAAAGCAATTCACAACTAGATGTCGCCGTAGTATTGAGGGGCTTTCCCTGTGAGTTTTCCCTAAAGTTAGAGATTTGAAAGCAATTCACAACATGAGGCCATTGCTCTTGTTGAATTAGTATCCTGTGAGTTTTCCCTAAAGTTAGAGATTTGAAAGCAATTCACAACGCTCCATATCGGTCTAACATCATCTGGTTTCCTGTGAGTTTTCCCTAAAGTTAGAGATTTGAAAGCAATTCACAACTCAATGGTGTTTACTATGAAACAGACTTAACCTGTGAGTTTTCCCTAAAGTTAGAGATTTGAAAGCAATTCACAACATCTAAGTAGAAGTACATTTTTTATCTTTACCTGTGAGTTTTCCCTAAAGTTAGAGATTTGAAAGCAATTCACAACTTTCCCGTGATGTATTATAACTGGAGCATTCCTGTGAGTTTTCCCTAAAGTTAGAGATTTGAAAGCAATTCACAACAATCAAGTTATTCAAATTATGGTTGATGAACCTGTGAGTTTTCCCTAAAGTTAGAGATTTGAAAGCAATTCACAACCAAGCTCTTCGTATTCTTTTACGACGGTGGCCTGTGAGTTTTCCCTAAAGTTAGAGATTTGAAAGCAATTCACAACCGAATAAGAACAATATAAGAAACGCGGTTTCCAGTCGGGGTTTTCTGTATCCGTAGCCTGCTTCCAGAACCATCCAACAAACAAATAGGATTAAATCATACCCGGTATAGCCATATTGCACCTACCCATACCTAAAACGGCAGGCTTGTTCTTTTAAAAAACGTAAATGGTTTTCAATATGATTATATCTCTCTTTAGTAACCTCGGCTTTGAGTTCTTCCAGAAGTTCATCCATAAGTATAATCTGGTACTTTTCCTCATTGGTATAAGCCTCTATTTTCTTTGAAAATTTATTATGATACACCTCTTTGGCTACCTGGTATAAACAGGATATCTTCTCAGTGGTATTCATTTTTTTCTTTTTTAGCTATGCCCATAAACCCGGTTTTATTTTAATTAATGAGTGTACTCGTCGTATGAAAACAAAATCTCCTGAATAAATGCATCCGGCTTCTTAATATCTTTATCGAAAAATTTTCTTTATTCCTTATAAACCGACTGAGCCTCTCTTTGGTTTAGGTCACGTAACCTTTAAATATGTATTTTTACTATAAAACGCAATACAAATATACGCTTTTAGTTCTTTTTTTTAAATAATATAGTAAAAAGTGAATAAAAAGTGAATAAAAATATGGAATCAGAAGAGTTTAGACGTATCCGAAAAAATGCCGGCCTGAACCAGGAAGCTCTGGCAGCCCTTATTAAAAAAAGCAAACGCACCGTTCAAAGTTATGAAGCGGGCACTTTTAATATTCCGGCCAATGTGGTTAGGAAAATGAGGGAGCTGGAGGCTGAAACGGAAAGCCTATATGTCAAAAAGAAAAAAGTATCCAATTCCATATACATGGATGTCTCGAAATTGAAGCGGATTTCGTTACGTGATGCCGTGGATTTCTGCATTGCTTATAAGGAAGTATTTTTGGAAGAACCGGAAATAAAATCACTTTTAGAAAAAGAAAGGAATGCCGGCAAGATAGAGATCATGGAAAAACATATTGTCTTAAAGAGCCAAAATGATAATAAAACTACCTGATCTTACGAGTAGTTAATATTTTATTAATTTCTTCTTCTTTAAAAAAACATCCTTGAAAAAAAAGACATCAAAACTTCACTCACGGTGCTCTTTACGTTTTTCTTTAAGGATAGAGATCTAAAAACAATACATAAAAAAATATCCCTGTTATAATTTTCCAAAACCAGGAAGCGTAAAAAGTTTGTGGTTTTAACGTATGTATTAATCAAAAAGCAGCCTCTAACTTTAGTGTCAGCTCATATAAACTGTGTAGTAATTAACTTTTAAAATTATTAAACAATGAAAAAGACACTTGTTTTATTAACAACCGTATTGATAACAACGGTTACCACTTTTGCCTCGGTTTCCGGGCCCAAGATCGAAGAGAACCCGATTCTATGTGAAGATTATGCATTTAATGCGGCAGATTTCTGGTTTATTATAACAAGAAACGGTTTTGTCTCAGGGGCCGCGTTTGAACACGCATATGAAGAATGTATGGCAATGTTCCAATCATAAGCCCTGTTGTATCCATTAAAAAACGCGGGAGGAAGCTTTCCTGTTTGTTTTTATAAAACCAATCTATTAATTCAATGATAAAAAAACTGATAATCATAACCCTGGGCATTCTTATGAGTTTTGGCCGTATAGGCTGGGCACAGAATACTATCACCCACGGAAAAGTAACCTATAGTGTTAGTATGGAACATCTCTATGCAAATGCTTCGGAAAAATTGAGAAAGTTTCCCCAAACAGAACAATACTTTAAAGATATTGCCTCACTAGCAGAAAATTTGAAACTGGAACTTACATTTTCCGGAAACCAGTCAAGTTTTCAATTAACCAGGGTATTGAACGTTGGAGAACATAATACAAAAATGAACTTTGTTCAGATGGTAGTCTCAAACGGAACTTACTACACTGATCTGGATAAAAAAACACAAATTTTGCAAACCCAACAAGGTAGAGAGGTATATAATGTGCGTTCTGAAATCAAAAAAATCAAATGGCAGCTTACCAGCGAGAAAAAAAAGATCGGGGATTTTACCTGTTACAAAGCTGTTAGCATGAAAACATTGGGCGATAATACTTTACGGGAAGTTGTCGCCTGGTATGCCCCCAGTATTCCCCTGGCCTTTGGGCCCAAAGAATATGTTGGCAGCCTGCCCGGGCTGATCATGGAAGTACAGGATCCGGTGGCTTTTTTTAGGTGTACTTCCATTACACTTAACCCCAAAGAAAAGATCACTATTCCCTTTCCGGACGAAGCCACTATTACCACCATAACCGAAGAGGAATACCGGCAAAAAGGAAATACTGCCTACCAAATGCTTAAGAAAAATAAACCCTAGACCTGTTGTGAAAAAACTAATGACCTTAGTATTACTATGTACCTTTTATTTAGGTATGGCGCAAAATGCTTTTACCCAAGGAAAGGTAACCTATCATGTAAGTTTAGAACCTTTATTGGCATTGGAAAAAAAGAGAGCCAATAACCCTATGGCAAATCGCTATTTTCAAAACTTATCCAGTATAGCAGAAAATATAAAACTAGAGCTTATGTTTTCCGATAACCTTTCTTTTTTTAAGCGATAAAAAATATAAATTTTCCAAAACCAGGAAGCGTAAAAAGTTTGTGGTTTTCCCATAGCAACCAATTTAAAAGACTACGATATTTTTGAACAAGTACGTACTAAAAATATAAGTATTAACCTTTAAAATTATTTAATCA
This sequence comes from Ascidiimonas aurantiaca, assembly GCF_037646345.1. Lineage (NCBI taxonomy): Bacteria > Pseudomonadati > Bacteroidota > Flavobacteriia > Flavobacteriales > Flavobacteriaceae > Ascidiimonas > Ascidiimonas aurantiaca. The sequence continues at coordinate 27,512 of NZ_JBBEWR010000003.1, forward strand.
TGAAGAAGACATTTCTTTTGTTAGTAACCTTGCTAATGACGACTACACCTACTTTTTCATATAGTTCTCAAAAGACACTTAACAATGATTCGTTTTGTGAAAATCGAGCTTTTGACATGGCAGATGATTGGTTTGATCGTACAGGTGATGGTTTCGTTGCCGGAAAAGTGTTTGAAATAGCATATAATAGTTGCATGAGTTTAATGGGTATTTAAAGTAAACAGGAGAGGACGCTCTCCTATTTTACAAAACTATATCTTATGAAAAAAATCATAATTGCACTTCTGTTGTTTTGTGCTTCTTATAAAGGTATCTCGCAAAACCAGATAACTCACGGAAAAGTAACATACAGTGTGAGCTTAGATCGCACTTATAATGAATTGTATGAAAAAATTAAAGATGACCCTTTCAAGTTAAACCATTTTAAAGAAGTGGCAAACTTGGCCAGAAACTTTCAATTGGAGTTAAATTTTTCAGATAAGATTTCAAGTTTCCACATACAAAAAGGATTGCATATAGAATCAAAAAACGAAATGTTAGGTTTGGTAGAAATGCTCATTTCCAAAGGTACTTATTTCACTGATCTAGACCGTAAAATACAAATTTTACAGACTAGACAGGGAAACCATGTCTACAATGTAAAAGCAAACATTAAAAAAGTCAAGTGGCACCTTACTAGGGAGAAAAAAAAGATCGGGGATTTCATTTGTTATAAGGCCACGTACCAAAAAAAAATATTGGATAATTTTTTTCTGGTCACCGCATGGTACACCCCTAGTATGCCCCTGGCCTTTGGCCCCAAAGAATATGCAGGCAGTTTGCCGGGATTGATCATGGAACTTGACGATCCCGTAACGCACTTCATATGTACTTCTATAGAACTTAACCCCAAAGAAAAGATTACCATCCCTTTTCCGGACGAAGCTACCATAACTGAGGATGAATATCAGCAACAGGGAAGTACTGCCTATCAAAAGCTTAAGAAAAATAAACCCTAGGCCTGTTGTGAAAAAACTAGTGACCTTAGTATTACTATGTACTTTTTATATAGGTATGGCGCAAAATGCTGTTACCCACGGAAAAGTAACTTATCATGTAGATTTGGAGCCGTTTTATAAAGCTGGAACAGAAAAAATCAAAAATCCAATAGCAGAAAAGATATTTAAGGATCTGTCAATTGCGGCGGAAAGAATGGAACTGGAACTTACATTTTCCGATAATCTGTCCCGTTTTCGTATAAAAAAAGGCTTACGCGTAGGTAAAGAAGAAAGATCAAATTTTATGCTTGCAAAAACACTGGTTTGTAAAGGTACCTATTATACCGATTTAGATAAAAAAATACAGATACTACAAACCCGGCAGGGAGGAGAGGTATATAGTATAAAATCCAGTACTGAAAGCATTCAGTGGCAACTTACCGACGAGAAAAAAAAGATCGGGGATTTTATTTGTTATAAGGCCACCTATCAAAAAAAAGTGTTGGATAATTCTTTTCTGGTCACTGCCTGGTACGCTCCTAATATTCCTTTAGCCTTTGGCCCCGGGGAATATGCAGGAGGCTTACCGGGATTGATTATGGAAGTATACGATCATATAACCCATTATCGATGTACTTCTATAGAACTTAACCCCAAAGAAAAGATTACCATTCCCTTTCCGGACGAAGCTACTATTAGCACTATAACCGAAGAGGAATACCGGCAAAAAGGAAATGCCGCCTACCAAATGCTTAAGAAAAATAAACCCTAAAATAATAACTTTAAAATTATTAATGAATGAAAAAGACACTTGTTTTAGCCACGGCCATACTAATAACAGCAACCCCTGTTTTTGCAAACGGCCCGGAAATTAAAAAAGACATAATTGAAGGAGATCCTGAAACTTGCGAAACTTTTGCCTGGGCCGCATCACATTTGGCGTATGCAATGACCCATGATGGTTTTGCAGCGGGAGCTACATGGTATTCTGTTTATAATAACTGTATGGCCGGTAGTGCATAACACCAAACATTAAAAGCACCAACAGGAGGGGACGCTTTCCTGTTTAGTTAAAAACCTTGATTATGAAAAAATATTTAATTGTTTTCATACTGCTCCTCGGAAGTATTTTTTTTGGTACAGCGCAAAACCCTGTTACAAATGGAAAAGTAACTTATAGTGTGGATCTGCAGCCTTTTTTGGCCTATGTACGGAGTGCTCCGGAAACAGCAAAATACCCGCAGATGGTAACATTTTTTGGTGATATGCCGGGTTTGGCAGAAAGAATGGAACTGGAGCTTACGTTTTCGGGAAAACAATCCCGTTTTCGCATTAAAAAAGGCTTACGTGTAGGGAGAGAAGACATTAATATGGCTATTGTAGTAAAACGTTTTGTTTCCAAGGGTATTTATTATACAGATCTGGATAAAAAGATACAGATCTTGCGAACCCGGCACGGAGGTACGGTGTATAATGTAAAATCGAACATAGGAAATATCAACTGGAAACTGACCCGGGAGAAAAAAAAGATCGGAGACTTTGTTTGCTATAAAGCTACCCACCAAAAAAAGGTGCTGGACAAATATTATGAAGTAACGGCATGGTATGCCCCGGGTATCCCGCTGGCTTTTGGCCCCGGGGAATACGCCGGCAGCCTGCCCGGCCTCATCCTCGAGCTATACGACCATGTAAAACATTTTAGATGTACCTCTATTACCCTTAACCCTGAGAAAAAGATCACGGTTTCCTTTCCCAACGAAGCTGCCATTACCACCATAACCGAAGAAGAATACCAGCAAATAGGGGATGGTATATATCAAAGTTTCAAACAATAAAAACCTTACTAATTTGCTCCCATTACAAAAAGTGGTTTGAAAATATATCTCTTAGTATTATGTGCATTAGCCTGTTCCCTGGTTCACGGCCAGGAAATTACCTTAAGCGGTACGGTAAAGGACAGCCTGAATACCCCTCTTGCCAATGCCAATATTCTGGCTTTCCCAACTACCGATACAGATAAGGTGCGCTTTGCCATTTCTGACCAAAAAGGGCGCTATACCTTAAAGCTGGCCAAAGCGGTTAGCTATACGCTGGAAGTAAGCTATATTGGTTTTACGAGTTACACGGCCACCCTAACGGCCGAAAAAGATCTGGTAAAAGATATCATCCTGCAACCGGCTGCCACTGCGCTGGACGAAGTAGTGCTTACCTACAAAATTCCCGTTACCATTAAAAAGGATACCATTATTTACAATCCGGAAGCTTTTGTGACCGGAAAAGAGCGAAAACTGCGCGAAATGCTTAAAAAACTGCCCGGCGTGGAAGTGGACCGGGAAGGAAACGTGCTGGTAAAGGGAAAAGAAGTAAATACACTTCTGGTGGACGACCGCACTTTTTTTACAGGTGACACTAAACTGGGCGTTAACAACATTCCTGCCGATGTGGTAGATAAAATAGAAGTATATGAAAATTACAGCGCGATCCCGTTTTTAAAAGGCCTGGAAGATTCTGATAAAACGGCTCTAAACGTAAAGCTAAAAAAAGATAAAAAGCGGTTTACCTTTGGCGATATTGAAGCAGGTGCAGGTATTGAAGACCGGTATGCGGTGCATCCCAATATATTTTATTACGCCCCCAAAACCAATATCAATTTTATTGGCGACCTGAACAATACCGGTGAAAAATCGTTTACGTTGCGCGACTTTTTTAATTTTGAAGGCGGGTTCCAACGGTTGTTTGGCAAGACTGCCAATACACTGGGTCCCGACCTTACCCGTTTTCTGCTCAACGAGGATTTTACAGCGTTGAGGAACCAGTTTGGCGCGCTAAACATTCGCCAGGACCTCTCCCCAAAAACCACCATAAATGCGTACGCCATTCTTAATGACTCCCGCATAGATGAGAGGACGGTTAACGAGAACCAGTTTATCAATACCGATCAAATTACGACTGAAAACCGGGAGGCCACCAACAACAGTAATACCTTTTTTGCACTGGGAAAAATGGCACTTACCTATCAGCCCGGGTTTAATGAAGATCTCTCGGTTACCACTTTTATCAAAGCTTCCAAAGGCGACCAGAATGGTGATACCCGCACCACTACCGGCGACAGCACCACTCGTTTTAATACCCGGCGGTTCCTGGATGTGTTTGATCTTACCCAAAATGTGGGGTACAACAAAAAGTTTTCCAGAGCTCAAACCCTAAAAGCAGAGGCCACTTTTACCCTGCAAAAAAACCGGCCGGATAACCGGTTTACAGGCGATATTCCTTTTTTAGAGGCTTCGCTGCCCCTGGAACCAGACCCGGTTACCGATGTTTTTCAGGAAAGCCGTACCGATCGCCTGTTTTTTGATGTTTTTTTTAAAAATTACTGGGTGCTTAACAATACCAACCACATATATACCTCTATAGGTACACAGCTTACTCTGGAAGACTATTTTACCCGCGATGGCCAACGCCTCTCTGATAACGGTGTAAACGAGTTTGAAGAGGGTTTTGGTAATAATGTGGATTACCGCCTGCACGATACATTTCTTGGGGTTGAATACAAAATGTTACTGGGGGTCTTTACCCTAAAAACCGGATTGTTTTTTCACCATTACCAGTGGCAAAACAGGCAATTAGGCCAGGAAGTGGTGCAGCGCACCAACCTGCTGCTCCCCGAAGCCGGTATAGAGGTTGAACTCAGTAATATTGAACAACTCACTTTTAACTATAAACGGGATGCCCGGTTTCCGCAGGGTTCGCAACTGGCACAAAACTTCACCCTATTAGATTTTAATCAGCTTTTTAGAGGGGATGCCGCATTGCAGCATGACCGTTCACACCTGTTTACCCTTAACTATTCAAAATTCAATTTATTGAAAGGCACTTCTTTTAAAGCTTTTACCAATTATACCCTTAAAACACAAAACATAAAGAACGCCTCTTTGCTGGAGGGCATTAATCAGGTAAATACCGTACAAATCCTGGGGCTACAGGAAAAGATGCTTTCCACCAATATCCATATGAGTAAGACCTTTAGCAAAATAAAATATGGTATAAAGGCCCGGGCCAGTTATAACGATTTCTTTCAGATCGTAAACAATGTAGTCTCCAAGAATATTTCCAAAAGGCTCTCGGCCGAAGCAACTATTGCTACCCGGTTCAAAAAGTTCCCCAATGTAGAAGCTGGGTACCGCTATGAACCTTCCCGGTTCCAGTCAGAAAGAGGAGTTAACAATTTTATTACCCAGGTATATAGTTTTGATATGGAGTACACTTTTCTGAGAGATTTTACCTTAAAGGGAGACTATGAACGCACCAATTTTAGCAATACCTCAGGTACGAGATCCATATACGATCTGGCAAATGTTTCTCTTTTTTATCAAAAAGAAGACAGCCCCTGGGGCTTTGAGCTAAGCTGCACCAATATACTGAACACCACATTCAGGAGACAGAGTTCATTTTCAAATATTCTGATCTCAGACCAACGTATATTTATTCTACCCAGGATTATTATGGCAAAGGTGAGTTTTAAGTTATAAAGGCTTTTTTTGCCGCAGCCGCGAAAATGCTTCAGTACCCATAAAACGTACCAAAACCATACTTCCTCCAAAAAGAAACGTATGTATCGTGCAAATTACCGATAAACAATTTGGTATGATCAAGTTGTTTCACGCATAGAAACCTAAAGAACCGGAAAAACCATCCCCGGAAAAAGTTTTATTTATTTTAATGTGTGCTTTAACTAGCACGGTTTTTGCTAATAGTGAAATAAGCAGCGTAACAGGCCAAGAGAATATTGTTTATGAAAAAACAACATTCTATTCTTTGGAAGAGGTTATAAAGGAGCTTGAATTCAGTCCCTGTACACAAGGTATTGTATCAGCAATCATCGTAATTGATTGTGGCGATGGCACTGGCACTACCTATAATGGTAATTTTTGTGCAGAACATACAGAAGCGATGGTTGAACATCTGGTATCTTTTTGTAATTAATTAATAATTTAACAATAAAATTCTATGTTAGAACAGTTTCTTTTTAATAAACAAACATGAAAAAAAAACTATCTTTTTATATCTGTATTAGTTTTATTTTAGTAGGGCATACTCAAGAAAACAATCAGGGTATTGTTTACTATGGGCATAAAGAAAGTTTTGGAATGGGTGCTCCCATAGGTTTAGACTACAATGCTTATTTGGTTTTCAATTCAAACACATCTACATACGTTTCTCAAAAAGATTCTCTAGAAGGAGGTCCTGTTAAAGAATTCGTGAGAATTAAAACTGAAGATAAGCGTCTTTTTGTTCATACAAAAATTACGAATACACATGGCTTTATACACCATGTTGACCGAAAGAAAGGACTTTTTATAAGCAGGGATATCGGGTTTCGGTATGTAAAACAGTCTATCCCAAAAATTAAATGGAATATTGGTAAAGAAACGAAAGTAATAGGTAATTTAAAGTGCTATAAAGCAACCACAGGCTTTAGAGGTAGGGAGTATACAGCTTGGTTTACTCTTGAAATACCTTTGCCATTCGGGCCATGGAAGCTGCAGGGTTTACCAGGATTGATACTTGAAGCGTACGACACAAATAAAGAAGTTTATTTCTATTTCAAATCTATCAAATATCCTACTACCAAAAATATCCCTATCATTAAACCTAATCCTGTTGCCGAAAACAAACATTGGATAACATTTGAAGAATATAGAACGCAGTTGTATGACACGCATAGAAAAAGGATTGAAAACGGAAGGTTAATGATCGAGCAGGCCGGAATAGATTCTGAAGAAAATAAAGCTTCTATGAAAATATCATACATTGAAGTTTTTGACAATCTACAATAAAAAAATCTACCCGGCCAATAAACGAATGCTATTAATATTCGTTTTTGTGAGTGTATTGTTCTCCCAAATATATGCTCAAAATGTAGTTATACATGGATTTGTAAAAAAATCTAAAAGCGAAGGAATAGAGAATGTCTCTATAGTTGTAGAAAGTAAACAATCAAGTATTATAGGCTACACTTTCACCGATGAAAAAGGTCAATACTCTTTACTTCTTTCATATAATAAACAAGACAGTATCAAAGTTATTGCAGACCGTTTAGGTTATCAACGAAAAGAAGTAATTTTTCAAATACCCCCTGATCAAACTAAGTTTGAAATTAGCTTTATCCTCAACGAAGAAGCCGAAAAGCTCAACGAAGTAGTTCTTGAAGCATGGGAAAAAATCAAAGTAAAAAAAGATACTATAGTTTACAGAGCATCCGCGTTTAGAGACGGAGCGACACAAACCCTGGAAGATCTACTCAAAAATATACCCGCAATAGATATAAATCAAAGTGGAATGATCAGTGTTAATGGCAAAAGCATTAGTAAACTATTAATTGAAGGCGATGATCTTTTTGATGATAAATACAAAATCCTTTCAAGAAACCTGGATGCGGAGGTAATTGATGAAATAGAAATATTAAACAATTTTGAGGACAATCCAGTCTTAAAAAGTTTTCAGGAATCTGAGAAGGTGGCACTGAATTTAAAGTTAAAAGCAGATAAAAGAAATATATGGTTTGGTAACATAGACGCAGGTACAGGAAGCAATGAACAATACCGTGCCTCCATTAATCTTGGATTACTAAAGAAAAAAATTAAGTTTTTTAATTTCTTCAGCGCCAATAATATTGGCAATACATCTTTTGAGCAAATTGACAATGGCAATACCATTACGGTCTCTGCACAGCAAACCACAAAAAAAACAGAAAAATCAAATAATGAATTGGTAAGTATCGATAATGTATCTGACATTAATTTTTCAAGAAACGAAGACATCTTTAACGATTCCTTCATTAATTCCCTCAGTTTTGTAACCTCTTTGTCAAAAAGCACAAAACTAAGAAGCCTTACATATTATTCATTTGATCAAATAGAGAAACAAAATTCTAACTTCGTTCAATTCTTCATTCAGCCAGATATTGTGACATTTAATGAAAACAATAAACTAAACATCCGCAATATTGCTTTTGGTAAAGAGTTAGAGTTAAAGTACACTAATAAAGATAAAACCTTTATAAGCTATGATTTCACTTTTGAAAACAGACCTACTTCTGTTAATAACAAACTAATTTTTAACACCGATACTATAAATCAACAACTTAACACCAATGCGGTTAACTTTTTTAACCACCTGAATATCACTCAAAAGCTTTCTGCCAATAAATTATTGGTAACATATGCCTACTTGGGTATTAATAATACAAATCAGGATTTTACTATCCAACCTAACATTTTTGAGGAAAACAATCAAGGTGAATCGTCAATTAACCAAAATTTAGATACCCCTCTAAATTACTATGGGATATCAACCGAACTAATAGGTAAAAACGAACACTCCAATTACAGCGTTGAGTTAACGGCGCAAGTTGATGTTGACAAGATAAATTCTCGATTTAGTTCAAACAATTTTTCGATTGACAGCCTTTTAAACAACACAAAATATCAAAATTCCAGTTTAGGTGCTATTGGCACTTATAAATATAAAATTTCTCAAAAATTAAGTATTAATAGTTCTATTTCTTTATCTCAGAATCTTATTGATTATAATAACAGGAAATATCGTTTCTTTTTTGTGAATCCTCAAATGCAAATAAAACTTAGGAAAACGCGGCTGGGAGATTTTACTTTGGGATATCATTTTCAAAATGAGTTACCTGTAATTGATTATTTAAACGAAAATTTTGTTTTAAGGAATTATAGAACGTTTAATCGCGGATTTAATGATATTGAGACCCTTGCTAATCACAACCTCAGGTTCAATTATTTTTTAAATAAACACAAGAAGCGCTTTTTGATCAATTCTTTTTTGATTGTTGGTATATCTAACAACAGTTTTGGTATTGAAACTAATGTAAACGAAAACCTGAACCTAAACCAATTTCGCTTACTGGATGGAAAAAGATTTGTAAGCTATAATTTTAATTTTACCAAATACATAAGACCTCTTTCAACCAGTTTTAGATTGAGTACACAACATACATGGACAGATATACCTATTAGCATCAACAGTATTACCAGTAAGCTTAATAACTATAATGCCAACTACCGGTTTCAGGGTACTACTTATTTTAATATACCCGTTAACTTCAAGTTTCATTTACAGGCTAATTTTTCAAGAGGAGACTTCCAAGGCCAAAGTTCTACCAATCAATATTTTGAAAGTGAACTTACTAGTAAATTAAAGCTTTCGGAAAAATGGTATGCGCAATCTACCAATAATTTCTATCGAATTAACCAAAATGACTTTCTCTTTGTTAATTTTTCTGTAAACCATACTCCTGAAAAAAGTCGATGGTCATATCAACTCACCGGAAACAATTTGACCAATATTAATAATTATGAAAATGTTCTTATTACAGAATTTCAAAGAAACGAATCTCGTTTTAGAATTATACCCAGATATATAATATTAACTGCAAAATATAGGTTTTAAAAATGCTCTATGGTTTCTTTCAAAACGCATTATTGTTTTTTAACCTTTTTAAATGTTTGAACATCAAAATTTTGTATAACATATTACACAATAGCGTAAAAACCTATTTTTTTCAAGATAAATTACTTACTTTTATAACCCTAGGAAAGGTATATCTTACCTCTACACTGTTTAACATGGTATAAACCCTTTCTACAAACTATGTATATGGCCGATACCCCCCTAAAATTCCCGTTCTCTATCTAAAAAACTTTCCAAAAAGTCTGAAGTATGCGTATCCCTTTTGAGAAAACAGAACCACGTACAAACCCTGCACTCTCAAAAACGAGTGATCTCCAACAAAAGCAGGTATCTGCTCATAATTTCCCCAAAAATGCATTGCAGCACAAATTGTACGGGTACGCCAATACCAGTGACCGGGTATTGCAACTAAAAACCGTTCAGGGTATGGCAAACAGCAGTGTTCAGTCACGGCAGATGCAGCAATGGGCAACAAAGGCACATATATATGCTGAGCAGCGAAACCTGCCGGTTCAGCCAAAAACGAACCAAACAGGACTGCCCGACCAGCTTAAAACTGGAATTGAAAGCCTTTCAGGCTATGCTATGGATGATGTAAAAGTACATTATCATTCTGCCAAACCGGCACAGCTACAGGCACATGCCTATACCCGGGGTACAAATATTTATGTGGCACCGGGGCAGGAAAAACACCTGCCACACGAAACGTGGCACGTAGTACAACAGAAACAGGGACGGGTACAGCCTACTTTGCAACTAAAAGGTAAAATACCGGTAAACGATGACCCCGGACTGGAAAAGGAGGCCGATATAATGGGTGCCAGGGCACTATCTGCCACCAGCACTTTGCAGACACTGCAAACCGCCGGCCAGTCATTTGGCTCACAGTTAACCGTTCAGCGTGTCGGGTTGGGAGGCTGGCTGAGCAGTTATTACGGTGACGGGATGAAAAAAGAAGAGGGACAGCCAGATATGCCTGTATCCAACTCCCGCCGTATCTGGGGCGGCTGGCTCGACTCTGGTATATCACTGGCCAAAAACTGGTATGGCAGGCACGACCCGGAAAAGCATCCTGAAGGACTCGCTCCACATGATTTGGAAAATGAGGAAACCCTGGAAGCTTTTGAGGCCCGTAAAAAAAGCTGGGAAAGTGGGGAAAGAAGAAAGGGGAAGGCTGCTGGGGCCGCAGGTGGCCTCCTCGGTAGCCTTGGAGGCATTTTCCCTAATCTGGGATATGATGCATATACCCTCTGGCCTGCAGCAAAAGGTTTGCATAAGCATACCAAAAATGCTATGGATCTGGCCGATAAAGATGTAGAAGATGTACCCGAATCCAATTCATGGTACGGGGTGCTGGGCAGAAAAGCACAGTCACTGGGAACTTCAGTATTATCGCCTGTGATACGCGGCGTGGGTAGTGCCTTTAAGCAACAGGGAAACAACGAGGAAAAATCACCGAAATATGGCGCTATGGGTGATACTTTTCACTGGATGAGCGACAAAGGTGATGGAACAGAAGGCAGCGGATGGGATAAATTTGGTGCGCTGTTGCATACGGGCATCGGTACTCTGGCCCAACTGGGAGTAGGTACTGCCACCGGTATTATGAAAAGTGGCAAAAACATTACCGATTATGTTGCCGGGAAAATAGGCCCCGGCCCCATCTCATCAGTTACCGGGCCTTTTATGTTACACCAGGGGCTGGAAGCAGGAGGAATGACCGGCGATACACTGAAAAAAATTCAGGAAGCCATTGACGGCAATAAAACCGATACCGGAAAAGTTGAAAAAATTGATGAACTTCTAAAATCGCATGAAAAAGACGGAAAGGTTAGTACAACCCTGGGTGAAATAGGGAGTTCGCTGGATCAGGCAGGGGCCCTTTCACAGGTAGTTTCCGGGGCTATGAATATCCCCTCTGCACTATTAAACTACATATATGCCGATAAAAGCACTCCTGTTAAAAAAGGGGTAGCAAAACACAGTGGCCTGGAACAGGGAAAAGAGGCTGCCAGTAACCTGCTACGTGGCGGATTCTTTGCTGCCACGGATATTGCCAAAGGAGATGAAGCTACCAAAACTTCACAATGGCTGGGGCTTACCAAGCTTTTTGGAACCAGCGGCTCAAAAGCCGGTACTACCGCTTCTGCCCTGGGTTATACCTCTACCGGAATTTATTCTGCTTATCATCTCTGGAAAGCCGGTTGGGCAGGAAAAGCCTGGTATGACCTGAATAAGGTTAAAAACGCAGCTCATACTGATGACCATATGAATTCTATGGATGATAACGTGCCTTCTCCGGTTACCCCTACCGATAAATTTCTCAATTATGCTACCGATAAGAAAAAAAGTGCTTTCTACAGAAATTCCTTAGCTTTGGCAGGAACCGGAGCCGCCCTGTTGGGTGGCGCAGGTGTGGCCACAGCCATTGGCCTGGGGCTGGGAGGCGTACAGCTTTGGCACTGGCTCTCTTCTAAAAAAGGAGGAAGCGAGCGCCAACGAAAAGCCACATGGCTGGTGAACCAGTATATGGATCACGCAAAATATACAAATAATGCACATATAGCCAACATTGGTAAGGCCCTTATCCCGTCTGATTTAAGGAAGCTTATGGACAACGTACGACAACAAAGGCATGGTAACGTGCAGGATCCGAATCCCGATTTTGTTGACCCGGATCACGGTAACAAACTTCGTGACGAGGCGATCACTGCCGTAGAAAATGAATTGTCCAGCTGGTAACCCTTTTGTGCCAGGATCTTAAAAAATACTCTGTTATGTTAGCAATTGCAAAAAAATTTGAAGAAGAAGGGTTTACATGTTCCCTTATCAAAGCCGGATCTGACGGCGTTACTCCTTTTGATCAGTTATTCATTTTGATGGAAAGTAAAACACAGGAGGTTCAGGCGCGCCTGGAGCTCATGAAAATTCCCGATGCTTCCGGAGAAGATATCTATCAGTTTGTCATGCCACTGGCTGCAGGTATAAACGGTGAAAGATTTGCCGATGTAAGCAGGCTGCTCCTTTTTATTAACGAACAACTTCCGCTTTTGGGTTTTGGGCTCAATGAGGCCCATGCACTGGTATATTTTAAAAGTATGTTACCGGTAGAAGGTAATGCTATACCCCATACTGTTTTGATAAAAACGGCCCGCCTTATCTATACCTTTGCCCGGATTTTTGAAGCTCCTATTCTGCAACTGGCCAATGACCGCATTACACACACGCAGGCCGTAGAAATGGTAAAAGGGCTACTGCAGAAAGCCACGGCAGCCAAAGCACTTGACGATCTTTATAAAAAGGCATCTGCCAGTGATACATAGTGTTTATAAAACCTTCTTGTTTTTATTATTCTGCGATACCCTGTACCCTGTACATTTTGCCTGTGAAAGCGTGCGAAAACAGTTCCTGAAAAAAGTACAGTGAATTTTGCAGTTGCCAATTGAAAGGTCATGGCTAAAAAAGACAATACCAGTAAGAAAGTAATCATTAGTGCAGCATCTGCAAACGCTTCAGGCCTCAGCCAACGACCCAGCAACACATTGTACAGATAATTACCAGCATTTACCAGCAACATACCCAGCATAAAAAACCGTCCGGAAGTTAAATTGGATACACGTAATTTAGATAATTGCAAAAAATTGGTTTTAAACGATTTAGGAACATGGATTTGTACAAATATAAGTTTTTAAAGATTTATCCTACCTGTTAATGAAAAAAGAACGTGTGAAATAGTCATATAGTATCAAAACAAAAGCCTTTTTTCTAACCTGCTTTTTTCCGTTTTCTTTTCTCAAAAAAGATTTCCCGGGAGTAACCATCAAGTTTGTTTCCCGTTTATCACATACATCAAGTTATTTTCATACATTCGATATACCTGATCTCCGCTTTTTATATACCAAACTTTGTTGTTCAATATGAAATTAGTGGTTGGGGGTATTCTTCTCTTTTATTCGATTTGCAGCATTTCGGGGCTTTGCATCATTAAAATAGCAAAAAATGGCCTATACGCAAGACTAGCAGAGATACGCCTGTTTTTATTTATATTTGTTAAAATGATTGCTATAAAATGTTAGAAAAAATAAAAGTACATTCAAAAAGTACTAAGCACAATCTTTGTGATATGATGTCTTTGGATATTTATCTTTCGTATTTAAATACGGAAGATTATCAAAAAATTAAAGACACTATAAAGCCACAAACTACCAGGGTTATGCCTCTTTTAAGCTGGGATCTGTACAGTGAGCATTATTTTAATATCTCGAAGACTTTTAAAAGAACACGGGATATTCTGGAGGTAAAATCGCTGGCAGAAAAATGGAACTGGCGAAACAATATTGATGCTATTTTTAAAGATCAGTCTTTTGAAGCACTCATTATAACGAATGCAGAACGCCATATTTTATGGGTAAATGATGGCTTTACAGAGATGACCGGTTATTCAAAAAAATATGCGCTACAAAAAGTACCGGGGTTTTTGCAGGGGCCCAGTACCTGTGAAAAAACAAGGATGCGATTTCGGGAAAAACTAAAAGCCAATAAACCGTTTACCGAAGTTATCACCAATTATAAAAAAGACCACACGCCTTACACATGCGAAGTAAAAATATTTCCTCTTTACGATTATGATACTACGCATTTCCTGGCACTTGAAAAACAGGTGGTATAGCAATTCACTTTAGTTTCTGCTTACTAAATATAAAAATTAAAATAGCGGGCAAGCCCGCTATTTCTTTAATACATAATGTTTGACAACCATAGGTTGTACTTAAAAATGGTCTACTTTCTTAACTTTTTGAGAGTATGGTTATTTCATTTGCACTTAGCGGGCGATTGTAGATCCTAACTTCATCAATAGCCCCGTCAAAAGGATAACAGGGTCCTCTGAAACAGCTACCCATCCCTATTTGAAAAGGCCTTTCTGACTCCTGAAATTCATCACAATTTACCGCACCCTGTTCAAAATTACGTTGATCGCTTTGTATGCCGTCAATATACAGTTTGAATCCGGAGGGGTCATAAGTGCCGTTCCAGGTGGCTGCTACATGGTACCATTTTTCGGTTTCCAGTTCTGCGTCTAAAGTAGCTCTTCCGGTAAGGTCATCACTATCAACTGCATAAAATACATTGAGTTGCCCTCCTTCTATTAAACCAAACACAAACCCAATTCTTTCATTACAGCTGCCGCCGGCTCCGGTACCGTTATAATTGGAAAGTATTCGATGCGTACCATCGTTAGCAGTTAAATAGATCCAGGCCGCAAATGTGGCCCCTTCACTCAGGTTCTGGTCTATTTCTACCGAGGTCGTGATCGAATCGTTTACGCCGTTAAACAAATATGCCTGGTCTTCTTTATCATTTCTGTCTTTAAATAGGGAAAGTCCCGGTGATAAGGTACCATTAAAACTGTTCTCACTTTCATCCTGAGCATTTCCTGAAAAAGGGTAAAAAGCGAGAAGGCCCCTGGTAGGTACTACCACAATCTCTTTTTTTATGGTGCTGGTTTCCTCAAGGCCAAAAACTTTTAATGATACTTCATATATTCCCGGTTCTGAAAAGGTTATTTCAGGATTTTTTTCTGTAGATGTGGAGGGAGTACCTCCTTCAAAAGTCCACTCTCTTCGAAAAGGCAATCCTTTGGATAAATCGGTAAATTGTATCTGTTTGTCTTCATCTACCACAAAATCACTGTCTATCTCAAAAAGGGCGGTTAGGTTTTCCAGTTTTTCATCATCATCGGAACATGCCGACAATACGATAAAAGAGGTAAGCATAAGTTTCAAAAAAAGGTTTTTCATTCTTGAACAGTTTAAATATTTAATAATTAACACTTAGAGACGCCTTATGACGGTTATAGAGAGTGTGAAGGCCGTTTCAGCGTGCAAAATTAGCTTTTGCCATTCCTAACTATTTGTCAAATAATCTTTTTTTAGGATCGTTGTCACGACCATTCTCTATTTATATAGAAAAACTGATATTTAGGAAAGCGTTGCGATGGGCAAAAAACAGGGTTGTGCAGAAGTTGTTACAGATAAACGGTTACTTACCTGTTTGTGTATATCATTTTGTCGTCCCTGCTACTTTTGCTTACGCAATTACAAAACAGGTCTTTTTTGATGAACGTCAGGCAACCTTTTTAAAGGTTTTTTCATCTTATTATTGGTATGATTTATTAAATTTGCCAACATTTCCGTACACTTATTGCACTTAAAAAATCAAATCTGAAAAATGCTAAAAACCAGGGTTGTCTTATTTTTAAAATTAGTCCTTTTACTACCTGCATGCCTACTGGCTCAATTTACAGAATGTGCAGATGCTAACTATACAGATGCCTTAAAGTCGTCTCTTTGTGCTACTTTAAAAACACCTTTGTATCACCAGGAAGGTGATGATAAAACTATTGACTTATTTGTCAGGAAGTTTCCATCTGTTAAAGAAAAACAGGGTTCACTTTGGTTACTTTCCGGAGGGCCGGGAGAATCGGGAGCAAGTTTATATCCTTTGGTTCCTATGTTCGCAAAAATGTTCCCTCATTTAGATATTTTTATACCCGATCACAGAGGAACCGGATTATCGGGAAAAATATGTCCTGAAGAAGAAGGCATAGACTCCCCAAACGGTATTGCACTGGCAAATAATGAATGGGGGCCATGCTATAACTATATGTATAGCCATCCCGCCTATGTACAGGCATTTTCCATTACCAACGCCGCAAAGGATTACAATAGGATAATTAATGAGTTAAGCGGAGACGGAAAACGTTATGTATACGGTGTATCTTACGGAACTCAATTGATCTTGCGAATGCTTCAATTAGGGTCATTGCAGGTAGATAAAGTAATTCTGGATTCTATGGTACCTCTGCAAAATGATAGTGAGTATGACCTGAGTAAAAGGTCATTTGTAACGGATGATGTAGGGCGCTCTTTTCTGTCAAACAGGGGGGTAGCAGATTCGGGAACATCTCTCATAACAGAAATGCAAAGTGTTCTTAAGCGGGCAGAGCAGGATACCGTATTCGCAAAAAATTTACCAAAACAAAAACTCTCTGTTATTTTTGGGATGATGCTGGATCTTCCTAAAGTTAGAAATCAGATTCCAAACATATTAAAAGCATTAACGAATAATGATTTTGCTCCTTTAAACACTGCGGTTGATGATATCTCTACTTTTTATGAGGAATATGGAGCCTATCCAACATCACCCAGTTCTATACCCCTTGTACAGGTAATCACGGCTTCTGAAAACAACTTAAGGCCCCAATTGACCAAAAGTGAAGTACTGGCAGAATCTGAAGATTTATTGTTTACCAGTAATTTGCCTTATTTAATGGCGGAAAACGCTACACCTGTTTACGAACCTGATGCATACTTTGGAAAAATTCCTGAAAATATGCCCCCTACCTTAATTATTCATGGCACTTTAGACTCTAAAACCCATTATAAAGGGACCATACGCCATTATAAAGCATTGTCTGAAAAAAGTGATCATGTACAATGGGTACCGGTAAAAAATGCACCCCACTTCATAACTCTCTTTGCTCCAAAAAGTTTTGTTGCTGCAGCTACTGCATTTTTACAAGGAGAGCCCGTAGAAAACAAGCCTATATATGATAAAGAAGTATTGCTTAACTAATACAAAAGCATATAATACTTCTTTATCATATATAACCTGTTACGATTACACGGCCGAAGCCATGTGTTTTTAAAACAATGAATACCCCAGTATTACTGAAAAGGTAGTATAGTCTGAGCTCCAATTCCTGGTTTGACCAAAAAAATCACCCAAAAGCTCTCTGTTGGTAAAATATCTAAATTCTACACTATATCTGTCGTTGTGCTTATAACCTACCCCAAACGCCATGTTATTTCGTGTTTTAAATTCATCCAGATCCGTCCCAGGATCAAAATCAATTACAGATGATTCATTATTCAAATCAAAAACTACGGAGCCATTAATAAAAAGTTTGGAATTCTCATTGAGAAAAAAATAGTGTCTTATTCCAACGGGCAACTCAATAGATTTATAATCAACACTAACATTTGTTTGTTCATCAAGCTGTTGTTCTGACTTATAATACTGATAGGTAGGTTCTACAATAACGGCCCATTTATTTTTATTAAACGGTAAAATAAACTCGGCTTCTATTCCAAACCTGAACCCCAACTCACTATCAAAGTCTGTATTTAAGGAACTGTTACGATTATTTTCTATGGAAAGTGAGGAAACATTGAGGCCCGGCCTGATGGTTAAATTAAACAGGTCCTTTTTCTCACTTTGTTCAAAATCGACAAACTCCTGATCGTTGCATTTTATATAATCTGTAAAGAAGTTTACCAGATCTTTTTTCTTATATTCTAATCTTTCAATTTTATTCATACTGAAATCAGGACATTTCAGATCAACCCATAACTGCTGTTTAAACCTGTTGTTTTCTCCTATTTTATTTCCTTCATCAATATATTTTTTATAGACCAACGGCTCTATAGCTGCGTCTCCTTTGTTATAAAAGTATCTTTTGAGGTTTCCATCTTCATACATATACAAATTAGCCTTCCCTTCTACCAAAACTTTTAAAAAAAGTTCTTCTTCTTTGAATTCAGGGTTTCTTTTATTATCCAGAAAGTTAACATTTGAAGCAGATCTATCCATATTTACCGTGGCCCGTATGTATCTGGATACACCGTAAACACCAAATTCTTTAACGGTTTTAATGGTTGCTACCTGTATTTCACTCCCCTCAGACAATTTGTATTGAAAATCAACAGGATTATTTTTCCAGTCTATATTTTTGATCAAACAATCTATCTTTTGATCTGAATCATTAATATAATATCCTTTTTCAAAGATGATTTGGGAATGTGATGTAACTGCTAAAACCAAGAGTAGCAGAAAGAGTAACTTTTTTTTCATTTTGTTTTATTTATTAGATAGTTTGGGCTAGCATAATATATCCATAAATAAAAGTTTGGAGCGGGCCAAACATACCTAAACAAACTGACTCTTCCAAGTATTTTATAGCTTCTAAAAGTTAAAATTAGGTAGTACTTTGTGTAGTGTGTTATCCTTTTTGCCTTATAGTATATTTGCAACTTTTATCGTTGCCTACCTTATTGCAAAATCAGTACGTTATCTTATATATTTGTCTTTCTGGTATTTTGGTGTAAGACTAAAAAAATAGCCCGGGCAAGAACCCAGGCTATTATAAAGTACTTATTATTTTTATCTAATTACATACAACGGCATGTGCTATTACATAGATATCACCTGATAGGTCTTCCTGTATAGTATATTGCCCCGGAGCAACTGTAGGTTTTCCTTTTTTCTCAGGGAACATACTATTACCGGCATAGGTATGTGTTTCCTCTACCGTATATAAATCATCAATATGGTAAGTTACAGTTACGTTACCGTCTATATAGCTTACACTAACGGTTCCTACCAGTGTTCCTTTTGAGGTATTGCATTGTCCGGCACCTGCATACACGTCGTATGATGCTTCGGTACCTTCAGAAAGTGGCCCTATGGTCCAGCCCCAACGCCCAAAACCTTGATCCAGGAAACAGGTATTGCCATTGTCTCCTCTTGCAAATGCGGTTTCACATCCTGAAAACGGCTCGGGCTCACACTCCAGGGTGATGGGGATAAAAACAGGCTGCCTGTTGTTTGTAGGGATCAAGACTATAGCAAGCTGATCACCTTCTCCGGGCTCATACCCTTCTCCATTGGCTATGGCAAGGTCAACTAACTCCTGCCCTTTCTCTTCGCTCCAGTTATCTCCCAGAAAAGCACAGGCCAGGCAGTTTTTGTCATCAATCAATTCCCAAATGGCCCATTGTACATCACCAAAGGTATAAGTACCTCCTTGCTGACTGGTGGTTCCTGTAAAGTTTTGATTTAAAATCCAGTTAATCAAATCAAAGTTGTCGGGATTCTCAAATATTCCTGCCGGTAGTTCTTCATAACTTGAATATACATTGGCTTCAAAGCATTCATCACCAGACAGTGAACGATCAATATCAATACACCATGCTCCATAATCTCCGGCAAGGTTGGTATCATTTATAGTAAGATCAAAATAGGTGCCGTTTGCCTCAACACCTTTTGCAGTGGTACAGGCACTTACCAGAGAAGGTAAGTTTGGAAAAAGGGTAACTTCACATTCTCCTGTTCCTCCGGTATCTTTTCCATTTTTTACTTTCCCTCTGGCTTCAATGGTTTCCAGGGAACCATCATCAACGGGTTCTAACTCACAAGAATAAAAACCCACAATTGTCAGGGCCCAAATGGCCACAAGTAATTTTTTCATGCCTCTTTATTTAATTGGTTAATAAATGGTTAGGGTCTGGAAAGATTAGAGTTTGTTAAAGTAGCTTATTGATTATCAATTAAGTACAGAAGTACGATAAACAACTTAAAAAATCGTTAAATAATCAAATAAGATACATTGGGAATTGAAGCGAAATAGTTACCTGTCTAAAGAGAATTACAGGATAACACTAAAAAAACAGAACCTTTTATACGAATTTATATATCTGTTAGTCAGATTTTTAGCTTGTTTTCTATAATTATCATTTGTTATATGTTTATGCTATACTTTAATTAAAATACTGACTTCCTCTTAATAAACAGGACAGTTTAAAACCGGTGTTTTTCTTAAAAACTTAAGGGTGGCTCATTTTCAGCAACTCTTTTTGTTAAGGCAAATTTCTGTTAAGGGCAGACGGAAAACGGGCATATACAGCTATTTCTCCCGGGGTCATTAATATGTACATGTAAATTGTAGTTCTGCGCTTTCATAGTGCTCAAAACTGCTACCACCGTAATTTTTTTGTTTGATTGCGCAAAACTTCCCTGCTGTAAACATTTCAAAGGCATATATACCCTAGTGGGGTAATATTTCTTTAAGCCCTATAATCTGAACGCCTGCCTGGCTAAAAACTGTTACAGTTTTTTAGGACTCGTTAAAGGTTAAAAGGCAGATTATTTTTACTTTATATTTTTATTATAATCTGAGAGTTTCCAAGACATATTAATTTTTCTTTTCTATCATCTGTTTCAGAGCATCCAAAGCAATCATCAAAAGTAGTATCATACATATCGGGTGTACTCTCTGCTTCATATCCTCCGGATAGATTTATTGAATTATTTAATTTAGCAACGGTAAACTTATCTATACGCAACTTCTTTTTTTTCATAATTTCTGTTTTAGAACTTTTAAATAAAGTCATTAACAGAGAGTTAAAAAAAAAATTGCCGTACATATTGGTCTATATTTATGAATACAGACTAATTTTTACCATCTAGTTTATCTAACTCTTTTAAAAAGTATGAAGGTTTAATTCCTTTAATTTTATAAAATGCTTTTGAGAAAGACTCGGCATTTCTAAACCCTACTTCGTGTGCCATTGCTTTAATGGTATATCTTCTCATTATGGGGGTTGCTCTTAGCATGGAAACAAAATACTCTACCCGCAATGTGCTTATATAGTTTGAAAACGATTTGCCTTTGTAATGATTGATGATCTTTGAGAGATAATTTGTATTTGTATTAAGGTCTTCTGCCAGTGAACTTAAGGTTACTTTAGGTGATAAATACTTTTCATTTTTCTCAAACGACCTTAAACCTTGAAGCACATTATTAACAATTTCTTCGGAAATATTTAGTTTCTTTTTGATTTTTGGTTTTTCTGAACTTGTATCTTCATTACTATGCATTATATCTTCAAACCTCTTTTTATACAGCTGTTTTTTGTTGTACTGTAAAACTAAAAAGCCCACTGCTAGCAATAGAAAACCTGAGATTAAGTAGATAACTATTTTATATTGTACACTGTTTTTTTTCATCTTATTCATAACTTCTTTCTTTTCAGATCTTAATCTGGGTATATCATACTCTTTAAATATGCCCTTGTTTAAGTACAGCTCTTCCGAATGTAATAAGCTATCTACTTTTATGAGTTGATTTATATACAAAAGTTGATTGTTTAGATCTCCTTTTTGTTTGTAATATGTGATAAGCTCCAGATATGCCTGTCTCGAAATAGGATAAATGATCGCTTTCTCCTGAAATATGGTATCTACTTTTTTAAAATACAGAAGGGCTGAGTCTGCTACTTTTACATTGGCATAAGACTTTCCCAAATAATAATAGCCCAACGATAAATTTGATTTTTCAGGGGTGTTTTCAAAAAAAGGGATATGCTTTTTTAAACTGTCTATCGCTTCTTTATAACGTTGTTTGTAATAGAGAGAAACTCCCTCGTTAAGTGAAAAATGATGTGTATAGTACTTTTTCCCGAAAGCTTTAGACTCTTTAAACCCTAATTGATTATAGTATGAAGCAGAGTCAGCCAATTCCAAATCATTATATATGTTTGCTAAAAACGTTATAGAATTCAAGTAACTTAAGGTGTCTATTGATTTTAAGTTTTGTTTTGCATACTTAAAGTTTGCTTTAAATAATTGTAGAGCTTCTTCTTTCTCATTAATCTGTCGTTTAATAACACCGATATTTTCATTTATTTTAAAATACTGTTTTTCATTTTTATATTTTTTGGCAATTTCAGAAACCAAAAGATAATTATCGAGTGCTCTTACATAATCCTTTAAGTTAAAAAAATAATCGCCTTTTAATTGATACGCTTTTAAAGGATAGTATTCATTGCTATTCAACCTGGTAAGCTCAATTATACTGTCACAATATACCAACTGGGTAGCATCGTTAAACAAGACAGCCATTGTGTGATAGCCCATTACCAAAAACTCACTATTATTTTCTTTTTTGGCTTTCTCAATAATAATACGGGCATACCTCTTTTTATGTTCTAAAATGCTCTCATTATTCAGATCTTGAAACAGCTCTATATATGTCTTGTTTTGAATGGACTCATTCTCATTTTGGGCATTAATAAAACCACATGAAATTAAGGTTATAATAAGACTGTGTTTAAAAAAGAGAAGCTTCCAGTTTATCATACCCTGCAAATTCAGATTATATTTTCTATAGAAAAAGTCGTAGATTATCATTTTATATGATCGTCGTTTTAAATAAAAACCTACCACCATGCATTTAAAATACGCATGAGTTCATTTTTTACTTAACAATGTATTTATACAAGTCTTTAAAACAATGATTTTTAAAGATATCTTATTTAAAAATGATTTTTTCCTATTTACTCATTTTTATAATAAAATATATACTAAACTATATTACTTTTCCTAGAAAAATATGTACTTTAAGAACAATAAATTGATACGTAAATCCTCATATTTTAGCAACTTTATAAAGACGATCAATCCATTTATTTTTCTGATTGTTTATACTACCCAATTAATTTATTAAAGAGAAGTATTCTCTTCATATCTATCAAATCGTTCTTTATTTGACTTAAAATACTACATAATAACCACAATATACTCAGTTTCTCAAACTTTTCACAACCTTTAGTATCGTCCATAAAGTTCTTTTTTCAATCTAATTTGTTACCTTTTAAATTATCCCAACCCCCTTTAGAGGTATTAGTGTTCTTCACCATTTTGCGAATTCCTCTAAAGCCATAATTTATTTAGTAAAACAAAGGATGTTTTCCAAACTTTATGTGTGGTAAAAAACTTTCTTTCTGAGTGTTTTTATAATCTATTTTTACAAATAATATACAGTAATATAATACAGTTATTGGTAGGTAGTTTTTTATGAATACAAAATCTATATTTATGAATATAGACTTACTTTGTTTTGAAAAGTGGATCATAGTTGGTTGCTTTACTGTTGGAGTTAGTTGCAACAATTTCGGGCGGAAACCGAAAAGCCATGAATAGAGTAGGTAAATTTAATATTAAAAATATGAAAAATTTGTTTTTATCATTAGTATTCATACTTGGTACTGTTTCAAGTTTTGCAGGAAATATGCAATCTTTAGAGGAACCACATTGCGTTCATGTTACTCTTTCTTGTGATGTTGAATATGATATATGTAATTTCACAGGAACAACAACACAATTGATTAATATGGTTATTGGCGACAATAACGATGTTTGTGGTACAGACATTAACAAACTATAAGTTATGTATTTAAAGGGAGTTAATTAACTCCCTTTAACTTTTAATTAAAGTTGAATATTATGATAAAATCATATTTTAAAATTGGCTTATACTTGTTAGCTTGTTATTCCTTTGGTCAAGACAAGTCCATTCAGTTTAACTATCTGGCCAATTATCAATTATATTGGCAGCCCGATTCTTTGGATGTTAACTCAAAGATCAAAACTGAAACGTATAGTTTATTATTTAATAATAACAATTCCTTTTTCATTAGCAGTAATCGTTTAGCCTTAGATACTCTTATTTTTGACAACAAGGCATCGCTTAATAACATAGACAAGTTAATAGCAATGCCCCAGCCTACTTCTAACAAAAGGATCTATAACTCTGTAAAGTCAGATACTTTAACCGTAATAAACGAAGTAAGAGGTCAATTGTTTTTATACAAAGATTTCGTTAAGTTAAAATGGAAATTACTAGAAGGGGTAGATTCAATACAAGGTTTAAGGGTAAAAAAAGCAACCACTTTTTTTCGTGGACGAGAATACTTTGCATATTACAGCGAAGAAATACCTATTTCATTTGGGCCCTATAAGTTTTCTGGCTTACCAGGTTTGATTGTAAAAATATATGATACTAAAGATCACATTACCTATAATCTTGTGGCGTTTAAACCTTATAAAAAAGAACTTTCTTTAAATTATGTTAATGAATCCAGTTTCGTGTCAAAAAAAGAATTTAAAAAGGCCGAAGAACAATATAGATTAAATCCTATACCGTATATGGAAAGTCAGGGTGCTGTTTTTTCTGAAGAAACAAAAAGGAAAATAAAAGAAAAATTTAAGCAAAGAAATGCTAAAAGTAATAATAAAATAGAGTTAATAGACAGGTAACATAACGGTTGATGAAGTATTACTTTTTTCTTTTTCTTATGTTTTCGATTTCTAGTTTTTCTCAAACGAAAATAAGTGGTCATTTAAAACAAGAAAATGAAAAGCCTGTTTCTGGTGTGAGCGTTATTATTACAGAACTGAACACCGACAACATTTTAAAGTATGATATTTCCAATAGTAAAGGTAATTACTCAATAACCATAAAAAACGATTCCGAAAAACTACAGCTCATTATAAGATCAATGGGTTACAAAAAGATTGTTAAGATAATTGATAACCAAACTCAAACCCTAAACTTTACACTGCAGGAGGAAATTACGGAGTTAAAAGAAGTCATAATAAAAAGTACTCCTATAACACGTAAAGGTGATACACTAAATTACAGTGTAAACGCTTTCACTAAACAGGAAGACCGTAGCATAGGTGATGTGCTTAATAACATGCCTGGTATAGAGGTCTTATCTGATGGTAAAATATTATATCAGGGTAAGCCCATAAACAAATACTATATAGAAGGATTAGATTTACTGGAGGGTAAATATAATCTTGCTAATAAAAATCTACCTTATAAAGAAGTACTAAAAGTACAGGTTATAGAAAACCATCAACCCATTAGGGTATTAGATAATTTAGTATATTCTGATCAAGCAGCTTTAAATATAAAGCTTAAAAATAATTACACCTTTACCGGGCAGGTAGAGTTGGCTAGTGGTTTTAGCCCTTTACTTTGGGATACTAATATTACCCCTATGGTGTTTTCCAAAAAACGTCAAATGCTCAGCTCTTACCAATCTAATAATAGTGGTAATAACATAGCATCCCAATTAAAAACTTTAACTATTGATGATTTATTAGAACAATTTGAACGAAATGACGAAAAACGAGATTGGTTAGGTATTCAGCAATTAGCGATACCTAACTTCACAGAACAACGTTGGTTGGATAACAATGTACACCTGATAACTACCAATTATTTGCATAGACTGAAAAAGGATTATGAAATACGGCTAAATGTATCATATCTTAACGATTACCAGCAGCAAATAGGGTTTACCAATACTCAATTTTTTACTATTAATGATACTATTGCATTACTTGAAGAAAAGTACAATCAGATATATGCCAATAATCTAAAAACTAATCTTACGCTGCAAAAAAACACGGAAAAGAATTTTTTAAAGAACAGTTTGATTTTTCAAGGCTTTTGGGATCACCAGCAAGGTAACATTCAACTAAATGCTAATAATATTTCCCAGAACCTAAACAATCAATACTTTAAACTGTCTAACGATTTTAAAATATTATTCCCTTTAGGTAAACAAATAGCTACTTTAAAATCATATTTCGGTTTTAACAAAACACCACAATCTTTAGTTGTACAACCAGGACAGTTTAATGATTTGCTTAACAATGGGACTCCCTACGATGAAGTGGTTCAAAATGTTGATTTACAAACCTTTTATACTAATAATTCGCTGGGGTTTACAAAAGGTTATAAAGCCTTTAGTTTTAGTCCAAAAATAGGTGTTCAGTTTGAAGATCAAAACTTGGACAGCTATATAACAACCTCATCTTTTCAGGATTTGTCTGATAGCTTTAATAATAGTTTAGACTGGACGCGTTCTAAACTCTATTTATCATTATTAACACAGTATAAAAAAGATAAATTGCGGTTTCAATTAGCTACACCGATAAACTTGCATACTTATGACCTGGAAGATAATGGCTTACAATTAGGTCAAAACTTAAATCGTTTTACTTTTGAACCACGTTTGTCTGTAACCTATGACCTTACATCATTTTGGCGTTTAAGGGCTTCAACAGACTTAAACAATCAGTTTGGTACTATAAATGAAATACATTATGCATATATTTTACAAAACTACAGAAGCATTCAACGAATAAATACACCTTTACCAGAACTACAAAATTTTAGTTATTCAGCATCTATAGGCTACCGCAATGCTATTAAATCGTTCTTTTTTAATCTAGCGTATAATAATACACATACCGAAAACAATTTGCTTTACAATAATAGTATTTTAGAAAATGGTGCTACTGAATTACAAGCATTACAAAGAGATAATAATAGACGCAGCCAGAACCTAATTGCAAGAGTTAGCAAATATTTTGTTGTTTTTAATACCAATATAACTTTTGGCGCAAACTATAATACACAGGAATTTCAACAAATCTTAAATTCTGAAATTACAGATATTACTACTCAAAGCTGGCGTTTAAACGGAAAAATAGATACCGATATTACTAATTGGTTAAACACAGAGATAGAATCAATTTTTCAATTTTCAAATAATGAAATACAAGGTCAGGACAATCAAACCATCATCCAGCAATTTCATAAAGCCAATATTAATATCTATCCCAAAGACGATCATTATTTTGCTATAAAGACAGAGTATATAACTAATGATTTATTTTCTGAAACCACTGAAAACTTCTTTACAGACCTTTTGTATCGCTATTCCTGGAAAAAGAAAAACATAGACTTTGAAATACGGGTTAATAATCTTTTCAACACGGGTAATTACAGGACCATAAATGTTGATAACTTTAGCTATGTAGAAACAAACTTCATGCTGAGACCCAGACAGGTTTTGTTTAGCGTACAATTTGCACTATAATATTTTTGAAATTAGAAGTCTTAGGGCAGGCTACACTTAGAATAAACTTCTCACCTGGCTTGCTTAACAAAAAAACCTCAGCTTTCGCTAAGGTTTCTGTTACTTTTTAGTGGTCCCACCTGGGCTCGAACCAGGGACCCCCTGATTATGAGTCAGGTGCTCTAACCAACTGAGCTATAGGACCTCAATTTTTGGAGTGCAATATTAGCACTTTTTTTTAGCTCCTGCAACATTTATTCTATTGTTTTATTTCCTGACACAACTCTATAAGTACACCATTAGTGGACTTAGGATGCAAAAAAACGACCCATTTATTATCTGCTCCTTTTTTGGGGGTTTCATTTAAAACAACAAAACCTTCTTCCTGTAAGCGGGCAGTTTCTGCATGAATATCTTCTACATCAAACGCAATATGATGAATACCTTCTCCCTTTTTTTCAATAAACCGCGCAATAGGGCTATCTTCCCGGGTAGCTTCCAGTAATTCTATTTTGCTTTCCCCCATCTTAAAAAAAGAAGTAGTAACCCCTTCTCCTTCTACTTTTTCAGATTTGTAAGGAGGTACTCCCAATAGTTTTTCAAAAAGCTCATTGGACGCTGATAAGTTTTTTACAGCTATCCCCAAATGTTCTATCTTTTTCATGGCAAAGTACTTGATGATTATAGTTTGTCCATTCAAAAATAATACATTCAGTCATAACCGTATAATATTGTATTTTTGTCTTATGGAGACAAACAGACAGCACAAAATTGCCGGAGTCCTTCAAAAGGACCTGGTAGATATTCTGCAAAAGGCAGTACGTGATGAAGGAATGAAAGGAACGCTTATCTCAGTAACTAAAGTAGCTGTTACTGCAGATCTGTCTCTGGCACGGGTATATTTGAGTATGTTTCCTTATGATAAAGGGAAAGAGCTCTTAGAGGATATTGTAGCTAAGCAACCCGTTATTAAACATGAACTGGCCCAGAGAACGCGTAATCAATTGCGAAGGGTACCCCGGCTGGATTTTATACTGGATGACTCACTGGAATATATTGACCGTTTGGATCGCTCTCTGAAAAGAGATGAAAATCCTATTGAAAACCCGGATCTTCTTGATAAAAGGAAGAAAGCATAAGCCTTGTATTTCCCATTTTACATAGCAAAAAGGTACCTCATCTCAAAAAGTAGCCAGAATGCGGTAAACATTATTAACTGGGTTACTTTTCTGGTAATTGTTATTGGGGCAGCTTCTTTATTCATTGTGCTTTCGGGTTTTGCGGGATTAAAAACTTTTAGCCTTTCATTCAGTAACTCTTTTGATCCCGATCTAAAAGTATTTCCTGCTAAGGGCAAGTTTATTACAATTACTGCCCAACATGAACAAAAACTCAAAGAAATACCAGGGGTTGCTGTTTTTTCCAAAGAACTGGAAGAACGTGTTTTTCTTACCTATCGCCAAAAAAATCACGTAGCATACCTAAAAGGAGTAGATGCTCAATATGCGCGGGTAACGGGAATTGACAGTCTTGTTTTTTTTGGTGAATGGTTTAACCAGTCAAAAGAAGTAGTAACCGGTATAGGAATATCAAACCTGCTGGGCCTGGGTATCAACGATTATCAAAATCCACTCTACATTCTGGTACCTAAACCGGGAAAAGGAAGTTTAAGCACCCAAAGTAAACCTTATAACGAAGCGGGCGTATTGGTAAGCGGCGTATATTCGGTTACAGAAGAGCTGGATAAAAAGTATGTTTTTGGAAGCCTCTCTACGGTTCGTGAGCTTCTGGAAAAGGATGAAACCCAATATTCGGCTATTAATATTAAAACATCAGGTTCTCAAAGTGAAACCGGGCTGAGAAATGCGCTTGCCTCGGTTTTTGGCGAAGAGACCATAGAGATTAAGAACCGCGCACAGCTTAACGATGCTCTTTACAAAATGCTCAATACAGAGAATCTGGCTATCTACCTTATTTTTACTCTGGTGCTTATCATTGCTCTTTTTAATGTGGCAGGTGCTATTATGATGATGATACTGGATAAACGACGCGATTTGAAAACGTTGCTAAACCTGGGTACCACGGTAAAGCAGTTAAAACGTATCTTTTTTGTTCAGGGTATGTTGCTGGTTGTTATAGGCGGTTTAACCGGTATTGCTTTGGGAGTGGCTATTACATGGCTGCAAATTGCGTTTAAGCTGGTCATGATCACTCCTTCCCTGGCCTATCCTATGGAAATACGGTTTGTAAATATGATAATTGTGGCAGCTACTATTTTTGTATTGGGGCTCATTGCCTCCCGTATTTCTTCGGGGCGTATCTCTAAGCGTTTACTTACCTGAGGGTACTAAGCAAACTGATGGTCTCCAAATCTCTCAAGAACTTCATCAAAAGTGGCAAAAACATCGGCTGAAGCATCACTGGTTACCATTTTTTGCCGGTATTCTTTAAAATTGGGGATCCCTTTAAAATAGTTGGTATAATGCCGGCGGGTCTCAAAAACGCCCAGGCGCTCTCCTTTCCAGTCAATTGACATTTGCAAATGCCGGCGGGCTGCGGTAACGCGCTCTTCTAAAGTGGGAGACGCCTTATGTGTACCGGTTTTAATAAAGTGTTTTACTTCATTAAAAAACCAGGGATACCCTATACTGGCACGTCCTATCATGGCACCATCCAAACCGTATCTATCTCGCATTTCCACTGCTTTCTCGGGAGTGTTTACATCACCATTCCCAAAAACGGGAATATACATCCTGGGATTGTTTTTTACCTCAGCTATAGGCTGCCAGTTGGCTTCACCTTTATACATTTGTACACGGGTTCGACCGTGAATGGAAATGGCCTGGATGCCTACATCCTGAAGACGTTCGGCCACTTCTACGATCTTAATACTGTCTGTATCCCAACCTAATCGGGTTTTTACGGTAACAGGCAATTGAGTGCGTTTTACCATTGCTTCGGTAAGTTTTACCATAAGCGGTATATCTCGTAATATGCCGGCACCCGCATTTTTACAAACTACTTTTTTAACAGGGCAACCAAAATTAATATCTATAATGTCTGGATTGGATTTTTCTACAATGTCAATGGCCTGAAGCATGGAATCCATTTCGGCACCAAATATCTGGATACCAACGGGTCGCTCTTTTTCATAGATATCGAGCTTCTGAACGCTTTTTGCAGCATCTCGTATAAGCCCTTCGCTTGAGATAAACTCGGTATATACCACATCGGCTCCCTGCTCTTTACACAAAGCGCGAAAAGGAGGGTCACTTACATCTTCCATAGGGGCAAGTAACAAAGGAAATTCACCTACTTCAATATTGCCAATTTTTACCAAAACACTTGTTTTTTCCTGTTTGGTTGCAAAGATACAGTATTTACACAATTAGGTACAATTCTCACTAATTGAGGCGTTCACGTTCTTCCTGTTGTTTGTTTTGGGTATTGCTTTTTAGACGAAGATTGCCAAACCGGTACCGGAAAGCTACGGTAAATAAGCGGTTTTCATCACGAGTGAAGCGGGTTCCTTGCTGGTCTGCAAAGTCACGGGCCGAACGCAGATTACCATCATTAAAAATATCTCTGATACCAACGGTAAGCCTTCCTTTTTTATGAAATAGTTGTTTTGTGATCGAAAAATTAAGTCGGCTGTAATCTTCCTGGCGTGAGTTACCGGTAACAATTTCTGAAACGTATTCCAGTCCCAGTTCTGCAGTAAGGCCCTGGCTTTGAGAAAGGGTAAAATAATTGTCAAAAGTAAGGTATAAGGTCCATAACCCATTATCTACCAAATCGTTATTGTTCTCAATATTCCTAAACCGCTCAGCACTGTAAAAATAGGAAGATACTAAATTGATATCCCAAAAACCGGTAATGCCTTTATAAACGTAAAAATCAAGCCCGTAGGAGAGTTCACGGTCAATATTGGTGTTTATAAAATTGAGAATATTACTCTCATTATCCTGAAAGGTAAGCTGTCGCAAGGCCTGGTCTTCAAACCGGTAATAAACCTCAAAGGTATAGGTTTGATCTATAGTGTAGGAAAAGGTTAGCAGATCGCGAAAAGCGGGAAGTAGAGCCGGATCTCCCTGAATAATTGCATTGTTGTTTATAAAATACTGAAAGGGGTTTATCTGTCCGTACCGGGGTCGGGTTATACGCCTGCCATAGTTTATACTAAGATCATGATGCTCATTCGGTGTGTATTGAAGGTAAAAAGTAGGAAATAGTTCAAAATAATCATTGTGGTTTACTTTGTCGAGTATTCTCGATATTCCTTCGGTGCGGGTATATTCGGCTCGTAAACCGGTTTTAAGGCTCCACCGGTTCCAATCTTTACTGTAGCTAAAGTAGGCGGCTCCTATTTTTTCATTGTATTGAAAAACATCTGCTTCGGTAGGATCAACCCCTGGCTGTCCCTGATTAAAACCATCCTGGGTAATAGTATTTTCGGAGTCTATTCCTGCAAATTTAATACCTGCCTCCAGAGAAGAAGTATTCTTTAAAGGGGTTTCAAAATCTACCTGTGCCCCATAAATATCAATACGTTGTCCGGAAGTTATGGTGAAATCATTATCCCCGGTTTTGCCCCCGTCTGGCTGTATAAAATCAGTATCCAGATTTTGGTCTCTGGTGTAATCAAAATACGTATAGTTGCCATGTACAATAAGTTTTGCCCCCGGTTTTGCAAATTGGTGCGTGTAATCCAGGTTTACCACTGCATTCACATTATCGTCATTAACCAGGTTCATGGTAGTAAACAGTGAATCCAGCTGTTGATTTTGATCAAAAATAAGAGTTCTTGAGTCGTACGTACGATCAAACTCGGGCAAGGTAGAACCCACTGCAGAAATACTAAGTGTATTGCGGGAGTCTATGGAATAATCAAAAAACATGCTGGCCGTGTGTCTTTTGGAATCGGTAATTTGCTCCAGGCCGGTATCCCACAATGAAGCAATAGCACCATTGGTGAAATAATCTACCGTTTCATCCTGTTTTCTTAAGAGTTTTTGATCGGTATAGGTATAATTGAACGATAGCTGGGTTTTCTCACTTTTAAAGAACTGCCCTGTTCCGGTAGAAAATTTGGGAAATACTCCCTGTGTCATATTGGTAAAAACAGAACCGTTATATCCGGTAACGAGGTTTTTACTCATAACAATATTTACGATGGCGCCCCCTTCTGCATCATAGCGGGCAGAAGGATTGGTGATCACTTCTACAGATTTAATACTGCCCGCATCGGTACCTCTCAACAGGTTCATGATATCTGCATAGGGGAGGGATATTTTGCGTTCATTGATCATTACCTGTACATCGCCTGCCCCCCTTACGGTTAATTGATCATTAATGATCAATATTCCCGGAGTTCTTTGTAGTAAATCCCATATATTGGTGTCGGTAAGTGATGTGTTTTCTACTGTAAAAATAATTCTGTCTGGTTTTCGTTCCAGTTTGGGACGGTTGCGGTTAGGTGCCGTAAGCGTAACATCCTCCAGTTTTTCAGCCTCTTCCTGTAACTTAAGTATTCCCAGGTTTACATCTTTCTCAACCCTTAGCTCTTTTATCATTTCCCGATAGCCTATAAAAGATATTTTTACTAAATACGTGCCCTTTTCAATGCCTTTTAGGGCAAAAAGCCCGTTATCTCCTGAAGAGGTTCCTTTTACTACCACTGAATCTGACGCTCTTAACAGCAATATATTAGCATAAGCTACCGGAATATTATCATAAGATTGTATCTGACCTTCCACGCTGTAGTTCTGTGATAATGAAAAGAATGGGAACAGGACAACAATCAAAACGAGCTTGCGGATAAAATACATTGAATAATTTATTTAAAAAATAAAGATTATAGTTTACACAAAACTACATATTCTCTTCATTATGAAAAATTTTTTTTACACGTTTATTATAAAATCCTACAAAAATGTATAAACAAAGGCAAACATACAAGTTTTTGCAAGATAAAGGAGTAATATAAAAAAAAGGCTTGTAAATAGACTATATTTGCAACTTGAATGAAACGGATTTAACATTGTATGAAGCACATACGTAATTTTTGTATTATTGCTCATATTGACCACGGTAAAAGTACCCTGGCCGACAGGCTTTTGGATTTCACGGGTTCGGTTACCGAGAGGGAGAAACAGGATCAGTTATTAGATAACATGGATCTGGAGCGAGAGCGTGGCATCACCATTAAATCGCATGCCATACAAATGGAATATGAATATGAAGGCGAGCAGTATATACTCAATTTGATAGATACCCCGGGCCATGTAGATTTCTCTTATGAGGTATCGCGTTCTATAGCTGCCTGCGAAGGTGCCCTTTTAGTGGTAGATGCTGCCCAGAGCATACAAGCACAAACCATTTCCAACTTGTATCTGGCACTCGAAAATGACCTGGAAATCATACCGGTACTCAACAAGGTAGATCTGCCCAGTGCAAACCCTGAAGAAGTTACTGATGATATTGTTGAGCTTCTGGGTTGTAAACCTGAAGAAGTAATTCCTGCCAGTGCCAAAACCGGGATAGGTATTGAGGCCATTCTAACTGCGATTATTGAAAAAATACCTGCTCCCAAAGGAGATCCCAATGCACCATTACAAGCGTTAATTTTTGATTCGGTGTACAATCCGTTCCGAGGAGTTGAAACCTATTTTCGGGTAATGAACGGAGAAATTAGAAAGGGACAGAAAATACGGTTTTTTGCTACAAAAAAATCGTATGACGCAGATGAAATAGGTACACTGAAACTTAAACAGGAGCCCAAACAGATTATTAGAACCGGAGATGTAGGCTATCTTATTACCGGTATAAAAGATGCCCGCGAAGTAAAAGTGGGTGATACCGTAACAGATGCTGCCAAACCGTGTGAAACCCCCATTGCCGGCTTTGAAAACGTAAAACCTATGGTTTTC
This sequence comes from Ascidiimonas aurantiaca, assembly GCF_037646345.1. Classification (NCBI taxonomy): domain Bacteria; kingdom Pseudomonadati; phylum Bacteroidota; class Flavobacteriia; order Flavobacteriales; family Flavobacteriaceae; genus Ascidiimonas; species Ascidiimonas aurantiaca. Next base: position 61,475 of record NZ_JBBEWR010000003.1, read on the forward strand.
GCCGGTATTTATCCTGTAGATACAGAAGATTATGAAGAGCTTCGGTCTTCAATGGAAAAGTTACAGCTTAATGATGCCTCTCTGGTGTTTACCCCGGAAAGCTCTGCTGCCCTGGGCTTTGGTTTCCGATGCGGGTTTTTGGGTATGTTACACCTTGAGATCGTTCAGGAAAGGTTAGAACGTGAGTTTGAAATGACGGTGATCACTACCGTTCCTAATGTAAGTTACCATGCCTACAGTAAAAAGGAGCCGGAAACCGTTATTTTGGTCAATAACCCTTCAGATCTCCCTGAACCATCTAAACTGGACAGGGTAGAAGAACCTTATATAAAAGCTTCTATTATTACCAAGGCTGATTTTGTAGGGCCCGTAATGTCTCTATGCATTGAAAAAAGAGGAGAGATCAAAAACCAAAACTATCTTACTCCCGAAAGAGTAGAGCTTACATTTGATATGCCGCTGGCAGAAATTGTTTTTGATTTTTACGACCGCCTGAAAACGGTTTCCAAAGGCTATGCCTCTTTTGATTATTCACCGGTAGGGATGCGGCCTTCCAAACTGGTAAAAGTAGATGTTTTAATAAACGCTAATTCTGTAGATGCGCTTTCTGCACTTATTCACACCGATAATGCGTATAACATAGGTAAAAAAATGTGTGAAAAGCTACGTGAGCTTATTCCCAGACAACAATTTGATATTCCTATTCAAGCTGCTATTGGTGCTAAGATCATTGCTCGTGAAACCATAAAAGCACTGCGTAAAGATGTTACGGCAAAATGTTATGGAGGTGATATTTCACGTAAGCGAAAACTGCTGGAAAAGCAGAAAAAAGGAAAAAAACGTATGCGACAGGTAGGCAATGTAGAAATACCGCAACAAGCGTTTATGGCTGTGTTAAAACTAAACGATTAACCTTATAAAAAGTTTTAATTTAGTACAGTATCGTACAAGGTGTTTTTTTCTATACTGAGCTTGTGGACATCGCTGTTGGTGTTTCTATAAGGTTTCTTGGTTTACCCAAATATACTATCTTACTACCTTCGCCTATAGTAAAGCCGCTAGAGATACCGGCAATAATATGAAGTTCTCCCGAAGGGTCTTTTATAAATAACGGTATGGCCTCTTTTTCATAACCAAGCAACTCCATCTCTTCCTTGAAGTGTTCTTTGGATGTTAAAGGAACTTCATTGATCTTTGGATAATCACGTGCAACTTCCATTAAATTAATATAATCGTCATTTTTGGAAAAGAGAATGGCTTCCGGAAGTTCCTGGGGGTTTTTCATTTCTTCAGGAGTAATTAACCGAAAAGAACCGTTTTCACCAAGCTGCTCCCTGAATCGCTCAATAGCGTGTTTATTTACTTCACCACTGCCGGTAAGGGCCATAAGATACCCTATATCACTCAATTCCAGATTATTCGTGAGATCATCTGAAAAAATATTAGCTTCTTCTGATTCGAGACCCATTGCTCTTGCGTTTTCAACATTTTCACGATTACTGTCAATAAGTACCACATGACGGTTATTTTTATGCAAATATTGAGCAATAACTCTTGAAAACTGAGAGGCCCCTACAAACAAAATACCTTTGGAATCTTTAAGAAACACTTTTAAAAGCTTGGCAAAACCACGCGCCGTAGTAGCATTGAGTAAAACGGTACCCAATACAATAGTAAAAACCAGTGGCGTAATATACTCTGCTCCCGGAACACCGCGCTGTACCAGTTTGGTTCCAAATAGCGAAGCAATACCGGCAGCTACAATACCCCTGGGCCCTACCCACCCTATAAACAATTTTTCATTGAACTTTAAAGAAGACCCTTGTGTACTTAAAAATACACCCAGGGGTCTTATAATGAAAACAATAATAGCAAAAAGTAGTACCGTTTTCCAGTTGTAAATAAGTACCAGGTCACTAATGTTTATATTGGCCGCTAGTAATATAAAAAGGATGGAAATGAGTAAGACACTTAAGGATTCTTTAAAATACAGTAGTTCTTTGAGATTGGGTAAATTCATATTGCCCATAACCATTCCCATAACCACTACAGCCAATAAACCGGACTCATGTGCAAAAACATCAGACTCTACAAATACTAACAACACAATTGAAAGTGATACGACATTAAGTAAGTAGTGGGGAATAAACTTTCTTTTTATGGCAAAAGCCAGAGCATGTGCAAATGTAAACCCAAAAGTAGTACCGAAAAGTAATATCTTTCCAAACTCAATCAATGCTGTTTTAGTATAAGCCTGACCTTCACCAACACTTATAAACTCAAATACCAGTACGGCTACCAGAGCACCTATGGGATCAATCAGAATACCTTCCCATTTAAGAACCGCAGATACATCTTTGGGCAATGGTATATTTCGTAAAATAGGGGTAATTACCGTAGGGCCGGTTACAATAATAAGTGCCGAAAAGAGAAAGGCCATATCATAACTCAAATCAAAAATATAATGTGCCGCAATACCTGCACCAAAAAAAGTGATTACGGCTCCCAAAGTAATAAGTTTAGTAATAGACGGCCCCACACTTTTTATCTCGCTGCGTTTTAAGGTAAGCCCTCCTTCAAACAGAATAATGCTAATTGCCAAAGAAACAAAACTAAAAAGACCTTCGCCAGGGAATAGGCCTCGTTTGCCGTCCCATTGAGGTTGTATCCATTTTTCCTGATTTTCAGTAAACAAAGTAGATATAGGCCCCACAAATAACCCTATAAGAATAAGTGGCAGGATTGCTGGAATTTTAAATTTCCAGGCAACCCATTGCGCCAAAATACCTAAGATAACAATACTTGCAAGCTCTACCATGCTTATTTTTTTGGTTAAAATACCACTTTTTTAATTTCCACTCAAACCAGAGGTGCTTTGTTTAGTAACAAAAAAAAAGTAACTTATCCCCCAACATGTCAGACACGAAATTAACAGTCAGAACTATTTTGACCGGAATTGCCTTCTCCCCAAACTTAAGAGCCAACTTTTATGAAGCTGCCCGGCTTTCTGCTTTTTTTAAAGCAAAGCTGATACTTGTGCATGTTGGAGTGAAAACGGTACAAAAAGAAGAAGTACTTAACCTCATCATAGATGATTTTAAAACTTCTACCAGCTATTCACCTCCCTTAGAAGTTGTCTGGAAAAAAGGAAAGCCGGTACCGGTTATTCTGGAAGCCAGCTATCATTATAAAGCCGATATCCTTATACTCGGGGCCCTGCAAAAAGAAAACCTGTTTAAATATTATATGGGTTCCATAGCGCGAAAGCTTACCCGAAAAGCACCCTGTTCGGTACTGCTCCTTATTAAGCCCTCTGTAGATCGTAAACCCTGTGACCATATTGTAGTTAACGGACTGGAAGCTCCACAAACCAAAAAAACGATCTATGCCTCTTTTGATATTGCAAGACTACTGGGTAGCCGAAAGATCACGATCATTGAAGAAATAAGCAACCAGGAAGTAAAAGTAATGGTGCAGGATGACCGCAGCCTTAGAAAAGCAACCCTTATTAAAGAACGCATTACCAGAAGGGAAACCTTGCGGGTACAGGAAATCCTGAACCAGATTCCCGATCATTCTAAAAACGGGATTATTGTACGCATACAAAGTATATTTGGAAGAAGAGGTTATTCCATAGGTCACTATGCCGATCTGGTAAGGGCCGATCTTCTTATTATGAATACTCCGGGAAAAACTCGCTTTATCGATCGTTTTTTTCCACATGACCTGGAATATATTTTAAGCGAATTGCCCACCGATGTGCTTATACTAAAAACCCCACCTTATGCCTTATGATATCCCGTCTCATAAGGCATTTTTAACGAGACTACCCAGAAATATTTTTTCAGGTTTTGTAGTCTCTCTTATCGCCCTGCCTTTGGGTCTGGTGCTCGCTGCTGCTTCTGAAGCTCCTCCTATGGCAGGCATTATTGCTGCTATTGTTGGCGGTATTGTGGTGTCTTTTCTCGGTGGCTCACATGTTACCATTACCGGGCCGGGAAACGGTCTGGTAATTATTTTTCTGGGGGCTATCACTACTTTGGGTAAAGGAGATCTGTATCAGGGCTATCTTATAACCCTGGCGGCTGTAGTAATTTCTGGAGGTTTTATTTTTTTACTGGGCCTTTTCAGGTTAGGTATTTTAAGTGATTTTTTTCCGGCTTCTGCCATACATGGTATGCTGGCTGCCATAGGTATTGGTATTTTTGCCAAGCAGTTTCACGTTATGTTGGGACAGCCCGAAACCACCGGTAGCATTCCTGAATTGCTTTTTAAAATTCCCAATGCTTTTCTTATACTTTTTCAAAAAGCGCCTTTTTCTCTTGTTGCCGCAGCCATTACAGGCATTGCCAGTCTTATTTTTCTGGTGCTGTATCAAAGAATACGAAACAAATATGTACAATTTGTGCCCGCCCCTATGTGGGTGGTCATAATTGTAATTTTAATAAGTTACTACTTCGAATACTTCAGTAGTCTTCCCTATCCCATTGAGCCTTCTTTACTTATATCCATACCAGAAGAAATAACGCAGAATATTGTTTTTCCCGATTTTTCAAAATGGTATAGTTTTGAGTTCTGGGGTACCGTTACCGCCATTACACTGGTGGCTAGTATTGAGTCCCTGCTCAGTATAAAAGCGGTTGATAAGCTTGACCGGTACAAAAGAAGAAGCCATGTAAACAAGGACCTTAAAGCGCTGGGGCTGGCATCTGTGGCCAGTGGTTTTGTAGGAGGGCTAAATGTAGTAACCGTAATTGCCAGAAGCTCGGTTAATGTAAACAACGGAGCAACCAATCGTTCTTCTAATTTCATTCATGCCGTTTTTCTCATTCTGTTTATTGTCATTTTTGGAGATCAGCTGCGAAGAGTGCCTCTTCCCGCACTGGCTTCTATCTTGGTATATACAGGATTTAAACTGGCTGCTCCCGAAAGTATTCTCAATATATCCCGTATTGGAAAAGAACAGCTTCTTATTTTTACGGTTACCCTTTTCAGTACACTTGCCACTAACCTTATTACCGGTATCGCCATAGGCGTAGCCACTACTTTCCTTATTCATGTAGCTCTTAACCAAAGTTTTTCTCTCTTTTTTAATAACTTTCGTAAGCCCAATGTGCTTATGTTTAAAGAAGAGAAAGGAAACTATTATGTGAGCGTAAAAAACTTTTCCAGCTATCTCAATTTTTATCGGTTAAAACGTAATCTGGATGCTATTCCCGAAAGTGCAGAAGTTATTTTAGACTTTAGTAAGTGCGACTTTGTAGATCATACCGTTCTCGAAAATGTGAATAATTACCGCGAAGCCTTTACCCGTAAAGGAGGGCATTTTGATGTAATTGGGCTGGACCGGCATCAGGCGGATACGATTCATCCTTTTGCTATTCGCAAAATATTACCTTCAAAAAGAGTACCCCGTATTGGAAAACACCTTACAAAAAGACAGAGCCTTCTGGAAAATATCGCTTCTTCTTTTTCATGGAAATATGAACCTGTCAAGCAAAAAGACTGTGGTTTTTTGGATAATTTTCTCTTTTTTGACACAAAAACAGCAAATCACATCTACAATGAATTAAAGAACAATGATCATACCATGCGGGTATTTGATATTGAGTATAGTGAAGGTATCTGGATCGCCAAAGAAGTAGTGCATACTACCATGATGTACATAGAACTAAACACTGCCATTCCCACATTTACTCTTAACAGAGAAGGCCTTATGGAAAAAGTTAGTCACTGGGCCGGATATAGTGATATCAATATCCAGGAATATCCTGATTTTTCTTCGCGATTTTACCTGTATAGTGAAACCCCTGAAAACGTTAAAAGCTTTTTCACCAACCAACTTATCCTCTTTTTTGAGAGTAACCCCTATTATCACATAGAATCTAATGGAAAAGGCTTTTTAGTGAAAGGAAAGGAACGATTGTTTGGTACCCGGGAAATTAAAAACCTTATAGACTTTGGCATCCGATTACATGCTCTTATTAAAAAAATTCCTAATTGTTAAAAATAGTCTAATAAAAAACCATAATCGTCAGAAATTGACCTACTTTTAGTAATTTGCATCCCCTTTTAACAAAGGCTTTATAGAATATACTATTGCTAATTCGAAACCGTACAACTCTGCGGAGTTCATTAATTAATTTGGAGCTCTCATGAAATTATATCCCATTGAATCGGGAAACTTCAAGCTTGATGGTGGTGCCATGTTTGGGGTAGTTCCCAAATCTCTTTGGAACCGTACCAATCCGGCAGACCAGCATAATATGATAGATATGGCGGCCCGCTGTCTTCTTATTGAAGATGGGAACAGACTTATCCTTATAGACACCGGTATGGGCAACAAACAAAGTGAAAAATTCTTTGGTTACTACTACATGTGGGGAGATCACAGCCTGGACGGTTCTTTAAAAAAAGCCGGTTTTCACCATGACGATGTTACAGATGTTTTTTTGACCCATTTGCATTTTGACCATTGCGGTGGGAGCATACAATGGAACAAAGACCGCACCGGTTATGAACCCGCTTTTAAGAATGCCCGTTTCTGGAGTAATGAAGATCACTGGCGATGGGCCGTACAACCCAATGCCCGGGAAAAAGCATCTTTTCTAAAAGAAAATATACTTCCCATGCAGGAAAGCGGGCAACTCGATTTTATTCCGGTTCCAGAAAAAAAATATCTTAATTCATCATTATTGGGGTTTGATATTTTATTTGTAAACGGCCATACCGATAAACAAATGCTACCGGTAATTACCTATAAAGAGAAAACCCTGGTTTTCATGGCAGACCTCCTGCCTACGACAGGGCATATTCCTCTTCCATATGTTATGGGGTATGATACCCGCCCCTTGATCACTTTAGATGAAAAAGCAGATTTTCTGGAAGAAGCCGTTTCTAGAGAATACTTTTTGTTTCTGGAGCATGATGCGCATCATGAAATATGCACTTTACAAAACACAGAAAAAGGCATACGCCTCAAAGATACCTATACATTTAACGAAATATTCAATTAAAACACTACCATCAATGAAATATGTAAAACATATAATGTGGGCTCTTGCAGCCTCTATAATATTGGGTTGCGGCAGTACAGCTATCATCTCAACCCCAATTGAAGTTATTGATACTACACCCGCCAAAGTAGCTAAACCCACAGAAGATGAATTAAAAAAATGGCACCTTACTGATCTTATCACAGATACCCTTCCCGGTATGAGCGTAGAACGCGTTCACAAAGAATTGTTAACGGGTCGCAAAGGTAAAACCGTGATAGTAGGTGTAATCGATTCCGGAGTGGATATTGAACACGAAGATCTGGCAGGTGTAGTGTGGACCAATAAAAAAGAAAAGCCCGGAAATGGTAAAGACGATGACCAAAATGGTTATATAGATGATATTCACGGGTGGAACTTTCTTGGAAATTCTGTTCACGAAAACCTTGAATTCGTGCGTATCCTGAAAAAAGGAGATGACGGTTCTGACCAGTATAAAGAAGCCAAGGCCTATTATGAAAAAGAATACGGACGCGCACAACAGGAAAAACAACAGGTAGATCTTTTATTACAACAAATACCGCAAGCCGAAAAAGCCGTAAAAGATTTTCTGGGAAAAGAAACCTATACTGATGAAGATCTTAAAGGTATTAACTCTGAAGATGAAAAGCTGGCCAGAGCTAAAGGACTGTTATTGTTTCTGAGTGCTAATGACCTTTCATATGAAAAAATAAAAGAGTATGGAGAGGAAGCACTCCTGGAACGAATAGAATATAATCTTAATCCCGATTTTGATGGCAGGAGTATTGTAGGAGATAACCCTGCTGATTTTACCGATCGGGATTATGGCGATAACAATGTCATGGGCCCTGACAAAGAAAAAATATCACATGGTACGCATGTAGCCGGTATAATCGCTGCTATACGAAACAATGGTAAAGGAATAAACGGTGTGGCCCATAATGTTGAGATCATGGCCATAAGAGCCGTTCCTAACGGCGATGAATACGATAAAGATATTGCTTTGGCCATTCGCTATGCGGTTGACAACGGAGCCAAAGTAATAAACACCAGTTTCGGGAAATTTTTCTCACCAAATCCCGAATGGGTACATGACGCCATTAAGTACGCCGCTTCTAAAGATGTGCTTATTGTCAATGCCGCCGGAAACGATACAGAAAATATAGATATGAAAACCGTTTATCCCAATGATGAAAATGGGAACGGTGGTGAAATTGCTGATAACTTTATCACCATAGGTGCTCTTAACTATAACTATAATGGAGAACTTATCGCTAATTTTTCAAATTACGGTAAAAACAATGTAGATATTTTTGCACCAGGTGTTAAGATATGGTCAACTATGCCCGATAATGAGTATGATTTTTCAAATGGAACCTCTATGGCAGCTCCCGGAGTTGCGGGTATTGCAGCGCTCATTCGCTCATATTATCCAAAATTATCAGCTCCTCAGGTTAAAAGAATACTTATGGAATCTGGTCTTGATTCAAAACTTAACCTTTCCATAGGTAAAAACAATGAACCCAAAACCTTAAAAGATATCTCCGTATCCGGTAGAATAGCAAACGCGTATAATGCTATTATTATGGCTGATAAGGTTTCACGAGGTGTTATTAATTTGTAAAAAGTTTAAAAATGAATAAATTTTTAATTGCACTTTTCTGTACAGCATTTATTGCCTGTGCTAAAAAACCAATTGCCCAGAACAGTACAAATGAAAAAACCATCCATAATGCAGAGTATTGGCAGCAAAGAGCCGATTATACCATGGAAATTGATATGGATGTGGAAACCTTTAAGTACACAGGTAAGCAAACGTTGGTATATACCAACAATTCTCCCGATGTACTGGACCGGGTTTTCTATCATTTATACTTCAATGCTTTCCAGCCCGGAAGCGAAATGGATATACGCCTGCAAAATATTAAAGATCCCGATGGCAGAATGGTAAACAGAACTACCGATAACGCCACCGGTAAAAATATAGTTAAAAGCCGTATTGCAGCACTATCTCCTGATGAAATAGGGTATATTAAAGTTCAATCACTTACCCAAAACGGCACGCCGGTAACACATGTAAGCCATGGTACGATTCTGGAAGTAAAACTGGATAAACCCCTTAAACCTGGTGCCAGGGCCACTTTTATCATGAATTTTGAAGGGCAGGTTCCGGTACAAATACGGCGTTCCGGAAGAAATAATAAAGACGGTGTGGCACTTTCCATGACCCAGTGGTATCCCAAAATGGCAGAATATGATTTTGAAGGTTGGCATGCCTACCCCTATATAGCCAGAGAATTTCATGGCGTGTGGGGTGATTTTGATGTGAAGATCACTATTGACAAATCGTATGTGCTGGGCGGAACCGGATACCTTCAAAACCCGGAAGAAATAGGGTATGGGTACCAAAAACCAGGTACCCAAGTGAAAAAACCTGAAGGAAACAAATTAACCTGGCATTTTGTTGCGCCTGATGTACATGATTTTACCTGGGCTGCAGATCCCGAGTATATTCATGATACACTTGAGACCGAAAGCGGGGTAACTTTACATTTCCTGTATAAAAATGACCCGAAAATAACCGAAAACTGGAAAAAAATACAACCTCTTACCGCAGGGCTATTAACGTATTTTAATGAGAACATAGGCCCGTATCCCTGGAAACAATATTCTGTAATACAGGGAGGTGATGGAGGAATGGAATACGCTATGTGTACCCTCATTACCGGAGGAACCAATTTTAACGGACTCTTTGGCACCACTGCACATGAAATGGCACATGCATGGTTTCAACATTTGCTGGCCACCAATGAGTCTAAACACCCATGGCTTGACGAAGGCTTTACCTCTTACATTTCCACCTTGGCAGAAAATGAAGTTTTGGGTGTAAAAACCGAAAATCCCTTTAATGGTACGTACAGAGGCTATTATCGCCTTGTAAATGCCGGAGTAGAACAACCCCAAACCACCCATTCAGATAGGTACGAACTCAATTTTGCCTATGGAGTGTCATCATATAGTAAAGGTGCCATATTTTTAGCGCAACTGGGGTATATTATAGGAGAAGAAAAGCTTAAGGAAACCCTGAAAAAGTATTATAATGACTTCAAGTTCAAACACCCTACTCCCAATGATATTAAAAGAACGGCCGAAAAAGTATCCGGAATTCACCTCGACTGGTATTTAACAGACTGGACAAAGACTACCAATACTATTGATTACGGTATTAAAAATGTAAGTGATTCCGGTAATACCACTACCGTTACCCTTGAACGTATTGGATTGATGCCTATGCCTGTTGACCTAATGGTTACTTATAAAGACGGTTCTCAGGAACAGTTTTACATTCCTTTACGTATGATGTATGGTGCCAAAGAAAATCAGCATAAAGACATTAAAAGAACCGTTCTGAAAAGCTGGCCGTGGGCATATCCAACCTATACTTTTGATATTGGGCAACCACAAAGTACTATTGCCCGTATTGAAATTGATACTTCAAAACGCATGGCAGATATTAAACAAAGCGATAACATTTTAGAACTCAATTAATGTATCTTTTTTAAAATATGAAGCCGGGTTTTATCCCGGCTTTTTTAATGCCGTAAAATATAGATCCCCTATTTCACAGGTTTTCCTATTTTTACCTTCCATTATACCAGGGTATGAACTACCATTTTTCCAGAGAAGAAAAATTAAAAAGCCGCAAACAAATAAGAGCACTGTTTACAGAAGGCATATCTGTAAAAGAATTTCCTTTGAAACTCATATACCTCAAAGTTCCTTCTGAAACCCCGGTTGCTTTACAAGCTGCTTTTTCAGTGCCTAAAAGAAATTTCAGTAAAGCCGTAAAAAGAAATCGTATAAAACGGCTTATGCGGGAGGCATACCGACTTCAAAAGCCTCATTTTTTTAACAAAGTACCAACATCGTATGCTTTAATGTTTTTGTATATTGGAAGACAAGAACCTGATTTTAAGAAGTTAAACCTAACCATGCATGCATTGATGGAGAAGTTTTTAGAACAAACAACTAGACCCGAATGAAAAAGAAACTTATCATTACCCTAACAGCCGTTGCCATACTTTTTGTGAGTACCGGTTTCAAAAGTGATTTTTTTGAGATTGCCAAGCAAATAGAGATCTTCACTACACTTTTTAAAGAGCTCAACATGAATTATGTAGATGATACTAATCCTGCAGAGCTTATGGATACCGCTATTAAAGGCATGCTTGATGATCTGGACCCCTATACCAGATACCTAAATGAGCAGGATGTAGAAGCTTACAAAATAAACAATGCCGGCGAGTACTCCGGTATTGGTGCTATTGTAAGGAGTTACGATAACAAACTGCTTATTGTGGAACCTTACAAAGGATATCCGGCAGACCTGGCAGGTCTGAAAGCGGGAGACGAGATCATTAAAATAGGTGATATTGAAGTGGCCGATTTTAAAGACGATGCCAGTGAGTTACTTAAAGGTGCCGTAAAAAGCAAAGTAGCCATTACCTACAAAAGACAGGGTAAAACAGAGTCAACCATGCTTACACGTGATGAAATAGAAGTAGATGCCGTTCCTTTTTATGACAAGCTTGATGACAAAACCGGTTATATAGTATTATCCAAGTTCAATAGAAAAGCTTCCGCACAAACCAAAGAGGCCCTGGTAGATCTCAAAGATCAGGGTGCCGAACGTATTATACTGGACCTAAGAGGAAACCCGGGAGGGCTGCTTACAGAGGCCATTAATGTAACCAATCTTTTTGTTCCTAAAGGAGAGCTCATAGTAACTACAAAATCTAAAGTAAAAAAGTTTAACCAGCAATATAAAACACAAAACAACCCTGTAGATACTGAAATTCCTCTGGTAGTGCTGGTAGATGGCGGCAGTGCTTCCGCCAGTGAGATTGTTTCCGGAGCCCTTCAGGATCTGGATCGGGCCGTAGTAGTGGGCGCCCGAAGTTTTGGAAAAGGATTGGTACAACGCCCCTTAAAACTAACCTATGGTACCCAGCTTAAAGTTACTATTTCAAGGTACTATACCCCTTCAGGCAGGTGCATTCAGGCTATGGATTACCGTAAGAGAGATGAAAACGGGCAGGTATTAAGAACCGGTGCTTCAGAGTATAACGCTTTTAAAACACGAAATGGGCGCACCGTGTATGATGGTGGCGGTGTACAACCCGATGTAGAAATCGCATCGCTAAAACACAGTAAACTCACCCAGGCCCTGTTAAAAGACAATGTGGTTTTTAACTATGCTACCGATTATTATTTCCAAAAATCTCTTCCCGATCTCGATAGTTTTAAATTTGATAAAAGCGATTACGAAAACTTCAAAAGTTTTGTGGCTTCCAGTGGTTTTGACTTCGAAACGGAAACCGAAAAAGTACTCAAAGTCGTTATAGAAAGTGAAGAAACAAACGAGTTAGGACCCAGTGTAAAACAGGATTATGAAAAACTGCTAAGTGACATACAAATCAGTAAAAAAGCAGCTTTAGATGTATATAAAGATGAAATTATCAACGATTTGGAAGATGAGATCATAAAACGTTTTTTTTACAGAGAAGGCCTTTACCGGTACTATGTAAAAAATGATGAAGCTATTCTGGCATCTAAGAAATTATTGGCAGATACTAAGAAATACAACAGGGTACTTCAATAGCTTTTAAGTACATATAAAATGAACATTATACGCTTCTTTTTAAAGAGAAGCATATTTTTATAGGAGATAACTCTGTTTTATGGATCAGATCAGTTTAACTACTCCCGGACTTCTTTTTTCGGCTATTTCGCTGCTTTTACTGGCATATACCAATCGTTTTCTGGCACTGGCAGCTCTTATTAGAAAACTACACACAGAACATCAACAAAACCCCGATACGCTTCTTCTGGGGCAAATACGCAATTTACAACGCAGGGTACTGCTTATTAAAAGTATGCAAATGTGGGGTGTGGCCAGCCTTTTTTTATGTGTACTCTGTATGTTCCTTATTTTTTGGAATGAACACGTTCTCGGACAATGGGTTTTTGGGGCCGGATTAGTATTACTCCTGGTTTCCCTGGGTCTATCTATCAAAGAAATACAGATATCGGTAAATGCATTGAACCTGCATTTAAAAAATATGGAAAATAATTCCTAGTACAAACTCATGAAAGTAATCGTAGCATCTATTTCGCACGTACCGGTCATAAGGAAAATTGCATTAAAAACCTGGCCGTATTCTTTTAAAGAAATGATCTCTGCCGAGCAAATAAATTATATGCTGGAACTTATGTACAGTGCAGAAGCGCTTAAAGAACAAATAAATGAAAAGGGGCATACATTTTTACTTGCAGAAGAAAACGGAACCCGTTACGGATATGCAGCCTATGAAGTAAACCACGATCAAAAACCAGAAACTAAAATACACAAATTATATGTTCTCCCGGAAAGCCAGGGTAAAGGTGTTGGAAAAATTCTTTTGAAAGCCATAAGTGAAATAGCTCAACGGCACAAAAATACCTCATTAATGCTTACGGTAAACAGGCATAATAAGGCCATTAAATTTTACGAATCTCAGGGATTTGCCATATCAGGAACTCTCAAAGCTGATATAGGGGGAGGCTTTTTTATGGATGATTATATCATGAAAAAACCGATATAAAACATGGCTCCGGCAAAAAAATGATTTGTTTTATTTTACCAGTGTTTATATCCATTTTTAAAATGCTGAGGTTTTTTTCTGCTTTGATCTTGTTTGCTAATAACAAAAATGAAGATATTCCAGGTTGTTGAAGACTACATGTGTAGTTTCCCGTTCCACATCCTATCTACAGATAAATTTCCTGGCTTTTGGGAGGTATTTTTACCGAAAACTGCAATATAGGTAGGTCTATAAAACAGTTTTCCCTATGCCTTACACATGTTAATATGTGGTATGCCATCTTCCAGATATTCTTCACCATCTACAACAAAACCGTGCATTTTATAGAAGTTTATAAGATAGGTTTGTGCAGACAAACGAATGGATGAAGTAGTAAATTCTCTTTCTATGGCAACCACAGATGCTTCTAATATTTCGTGACCATACCCGTGTTTTCTTTCGTCGTGCTTAACCGCTACTCTACCAATAGCAGCTTCATTAAAGTAGTCTCCCGGTTTAAAAATACGGGTATATGCCACAAGTTTGTCTGATTTGAAACCTAGTACATGAAGCGCTTTTTCATCTTTTCCGTCTATGTCCTGATATACACAATTTTGTTCTACTACAAAAATTTCACTTCGTAACTGCAAAACAGCATATAATTGTTGTAATGTGAGTTCTTTAAACAATCTGGTAACGATATACATGAATATTGTTTTCTTTTTAATCCTGAACAATTAAATCTTTTGCATCACATTTACCGTATTCAGGTTGTATATTAACATGGTTTATATGGTATTTTTCATGAAGCAGGTTCTCTATATTTTCCAAAACACTGTCAAACTCAGATAATTTTATATCTTTTTCAAAATCAATATGTGCTTCAAGATGTACTTCTTCTTCATTTAATTGCCATATATGTACATGATGCATATTTTTTATACCCGGGATCTCGCAAACACTGTTTACAATATCTTTTACCTTTACATCTGCAGGGGTAAAAAGCATTAATACCCGTAACGAGTTTTTTAAAAGATCAAAACCTACATAAACGAGGTATATGGCTATTAGCAAAGTCAATAGACTATCTATCCAGAAAATTTGATAAAACTTCATTAACAGCCCACCAATAAATACGGCAACTGATGCCATCATATCGGTAAGTAAATGCAGATAGGCCGATTTCATGTTCATATTTTTGCTGGCATCCTTTCTCAATAACAATACACTAAAACCATTTCCAAGAATAGCGATCACCGAAAGCCATATAACAACGTCTGAGGCTATTTCCTGAGGTGAAATAAATCTTTCTATAGCTTCTTTAACCAGTAGTATGGCCACAATAATCAATGAAGATGCATTTACAAAAGCTGCTATGATCTCTGCGCGTTTATAACCAAAAGTTCGTTTTAAAGAAGCTTTTTTACCGGCAAGAATATTAGCTATATAACTTATTATAAGGGAAATAACATCACTAAAATTATGAAGTGCATCTGAGAGCAATGCCAAACTTCCGGATACAATACCTCCAATTATCTGAGCTGCTGTAATAAAAATATTAAGCAGTATGGAAATAAAGAGATTTTTGCCAGATAATTTGGCATGGTCATGTGAGTGGTGATGCTCGTGAACCATAGTTAACAATTAGAGGAAATTTTTTCTACTCTGTTTTGGTGTCTTCCTCCCTCAAATTTGGTTACTAAAAAAGTGTTTACCATATCTAATGCCTGTGTTAACGAGACAAAACGGGCCGGTATGCTTAAAATATTAGCGTCATTGTGTAACCGCGCGAGTTCGGTAAGTTCTTTATTCCAACAAAGTGCGGCCCTTACTCCCTTATGTTTATTAGCAGTAATAGCAGCTCCATTGCCACTGCCACATATAATGATACCTAGATCGGTATCACCTTGATCTACTGCTTTTGCGACAGGGTGAATAAAATCGGGATAATCAACACTGGTTATATCATCTGTGCCAAAGTTATCAATTTCTATATTGCGGGATTTAAGCATGCCAATAATGGCCAACTTGTATTCGGTTCCTGCATGGTCGTTACCAATTGCTATTTTCATTATATATTTTTTTGGTGGTTTTCTAATAAAACAAAGTTAAAAAACAGTTTCTGAACAACTGTAAAGCACCTATGTTAATTTAATTTTACAATTAGTTCATTTTAAGATCATTATAAACTAACATAAATTGTTCATATTTGTGTATTAGTATGGAAAGAATTGTTTGCAGAAACCAAAGGTTTTTTCAATATGTATTTTTTTTTGAATTAGTCAAACGATTTTTTTAAAACTTCTTCTCTTTTTTTCCATACCGGTTTCTGCCACTTTCAACAAAATTTCACAGTTTATTTATTAATAATAAGTGGTTAATTAAGGTTGTTGACAACTGTTAAGAAAAACTTAAAACATTTCATTTTTAATCTCTTAGATATTCTTATGGTTGTTAATTGTTATTGATAATTTTTTATAACTCATATATGAAAGTTTTATCCAGATTTTTTATCCCTGCTATTAACATACTATCATAACCATTAAAATTTTTATTTTTAAAAAAGATATTCTTTACTATGATTAAAATATTGTTAATTACTTCTACTAAAAAGTCCTTACACACACTTAAATCTTAATCCATATTTGTAGGGTAAACTTACTATAACGTGTATTTTATCGAAAAAATTGTGCACTTTATCGATTTTTTTAAAATATTTTTTTACTTTAGTTCTCGTTAAACCCCAAATTTGATTACATATGAGACAACTTTACTTCGCATTTTTATTTAGTAGTTTACTGGTAAATGCACAGGATTTCAAGATCAAAGATCCCAACTTTGAACGCGCTCTGATAGAAAGAGGTTATGATGTAGGTAGCCCTGACGGATTTTTAAACAGAAGCAACCTTACGGAGGTTACTTATCTGGATGTATCGGGAGAGTCTATTGAAGACCTTTCGGGTATTGAAGCTTTTGCTAACCTTCAGGTACTTATAGCAGATAATAACAAAATTCGTCAAATAGATTTAAGTCTTAATCAAAATATTGAGGAAGTAAGTCTATACAACAACCGAATTAACAGTGCCAATTTTTCCGGTAACCCCAAACTGGAAAAGTTAAACGCTTTTAAAAATACACTCAGCGATATTAATTTAACCAATAACAGAAATCTTACATTTCTGGCTGTTGCTGACAATAATCTAACTTCGCTTGATCTTTCTAATAACAAAAAGCTGGGTAAATTGTATTGTCAGGGTAACCAGTTGTCATTTCTCAATGTTAGTAATAGCCCCGAACTAACAATTGTTAACTGCGAATACAATAACCTAAGCCAGTTATTGGTAGCTAATAGTGCAAAGCTAGAGGTTTTGAATGCCGCAAATAACAATCTCACAGAGATAGATGTAACTACCAACAATAACCTGAGACAATTAAATGTATTGTACAACCGTATTGGTTCTATGGACCTGTCAGTTAATCAGAATTTAAGTTCTATTCTGGTTGCTTACAATGAGCTTACTTCGCTTAACATAAGAAATGGTCATAATACAAATATTCAGGTTTTTCGTTCCGAAGGAAATGATAAACTTACATGTATAACTGCAGATGATGTAGTTGTAAATGCAGATGAGAACAGTCTCTTGGGACGATGGAATACAGATTTTAGATCTCAGTTTTCTGATAATTGTGATCAGGCAGAAAAGAACGATGTGGTAGAAAGATCATTTAGCTTCTTCGTAGGTACAGATAAAACCCTTAACATCAGCAGCGACCGCAAAGCATCATTACACATACTTAACCTACAAGGTGTTGCTGTGTTAACCGAAGATTTGGATGAAGGTTTAAATGCTATAAACCTTAACAATGCGCTTAGCGATGTGTATGTACTACAGATTAATAGCGAAGTCGGTACATATACAAAAAAGTTTATCCTTAACTAACACACAAATTCTCTAAAAAGCAGTTTGTTAAACAATTCGTAAAGGAGATTCTTTTTCGTCCAGATCTTTAATGATAGCAATGGTTGCTTTTACATCGTCTCTGTGCACTTTTAGTTTTATGCCCCCTAAAGCATTAGAGTAAAAAGGTGTAATAGCAACCATTGTTTCATTTTCAAAAACATAGCGTATCTCTTCTTCTTCGAGTACTGTTTTTAAAACAGCATATTCAAAGGGATACGTATAAACGGCTACAACGATGAAATCTTTCATATTTTTAATAAGTAAGTAATCGTTGTTTATAAATGTATCAAATTAATTTGATACTTCGGGGTGAACAAAAAAATCGCTGTAATTTTACAGCGATTTTTTCTATTGGATATATATTTTTTTTAGTAGGCACGCCGGGGGTCAGTACATCTGGTTTTGTTTGAATTGACACTGCTGCTACCTTCTACAAGTTGCTGCTTACATCCCTATCCGCTTTTACTACCGTTATTAACATACGTATTTTAAATATTTTTTGTGGTACTTAATTTTTAATTACACAGTAAATGCAGGTTAAATACTATAAATAATAAAGTATAGTAGCTTTTTTCTAATAAAATACATTTTCGTAGTAGCTCTCTTTCCCGCATACTGTGATTTTAAGGAAATAAACGTATGTCAGAACATTAAAAGGTAGTATTTTTGATTGTGAAATAGTGCTATTTCATATTTCTGTAAGTATCTGTATTCCGGTAGAAAAACTAAAAAAGTATCCTGGTATTGGCAGAAGTCTGTTTAGTCGTTTTCTCGGCATCTGCAGAGCGTACCTCTTCTGTCCTGTTAAGGCTGTAATTAATATAACCTATAAAGGAAAGTATGCCAATTAAAAAGATGACAACAAAAAAGATAATTATCTTATATACCCGCTTCATTTGTATTTAGAAACCCTTTTACTTTAAATAGACGAATGAAAATAACGTTTGTTACAATTTTTTTAATAAAACTTTAACTTTTTTTATTAATAACGCGATGATGGTATTAATTCGTATTTTACCCCTGAAATAAATTCTATATGTCAAAACAAAGAAGGAGAAGTAAAGATCATAAGAAAAATGAGATTACAAAGGAAATTTTCCAGATCCTGGAAAAGAACCCTTCACAATCTTTTAATTATAAACAACTGGCTGCAAAAATGGGTATTACCGATGCCAGTACACGTAATATGTTAATCAAGAGGTTAACGCAACTTAAAGAAAAAAGAAGAATTGAAGAAACGGGTCGCGGTAAGTACAAAGCCGTAGCTTCCAGAAATCATTTTACCGGTATCATAGATATTGGCTCCAGAGGAAATGCCTATGTAATCACTGAAGAAATGGAAGAAGACGTATTCATTCCAAACCATAAGTTCAACAAAGCGTTACATATGGATGAAGTGGAGGTATATGTATATCCTCATCGCAAAGGGCGCAAACCGGAGGGAGAAATTGTTAGGGTTATTAGCAGGTCCAAAACATCTTTTGTAGGGGTTGTACAGATGCAAAAGAACTTCGCTTTTGTGGTAACCAAAGACCCCCGTATGTACACAGATATATTTGTTTCCAAAGATCATGTAGGAGATGCTTCTGATGGAGATAAAGTTTTGGTAAATATTCTGGAATGGCCGGAAAATGCCGAATCGCCCAATGGTGCCATTGTAGAGGTTTTGGGTAAACCGGGAGAACACGATACCGAAATGCACGCGATCCTGGCAGAATATGGGCTGCCGTACCGTTTCCCTGAAGAAGTAGAAAAATATGCCAATGAGCTGGATACTTCTATTAATGCAGAAGAAATACAGAAAAGAAGAGATATGCGTGGTACTATCACATTTACCATAGACCCTCGTGATGCCAAAGATTTTGATGATGCACTTTCCTTCAAAGTCTTGGAGAACGGTAACTATGAGATAGGTATTCACATTGCAGATGTTTCTCATTATGTAAAACCAGGCTCCATACTCGATGATGAAGCGTTTGATCGCAGTACTTCGGTATATCTGGTAGATCGTGTGGTACCTATGCTTCCTGAAATTTTATCAAACCGGGCATGTTCTTTAAGGCCTAACGAAGAAAAATATACTTTTTCAGCCATTTTTGAGATTGACAAGAATGCGCATGTACACTCTCAATGGTTTGGTAGAACGGTAATACTTTCAGATCGCCGGTTTGCTTATGAGGAAGCTCAGGCCATTATAGAGACCAAAGAGAACCTAATACCGGAAGAAGTGTCACTTACCGGTGAATCTTACGAAGCAGAGCCCGAAATAGCAAATGCCATAATTACTATGGATACGCTGGCCAAAAATATGAGGGCACGCCGAATGCGAGCCGGTGCCATTTCTTTTGATAAAGTAGAAGTAGGGTTTTATCTCAATCAGGAAAATGACCCTACAGGTGTATATTTTAAAGAATCTCAGGATGCCAATAAACTTATAGAAGAATTTATGCTTCTTGCTAATAGAAAAGTAGCCGAATTTATTGGTAAACGCACACCAGAACACGTTTTTGTGTACAGAATACACGATGAGCCCGATGAAGAAAAGCTCATGTTACTCAACGGGGTGATCTCCAGGTTTGGTTATAATATCAACCTGAAAAGCAAAAAAACCATTACAAGTTCAATTAACTCGCTTTTAAGTGAGGTTCACGGTAAAAAAGAAGAAAACCTGGTAGATACCCTTACTATACGGTCCATGAGCAAAGCAGTATATACTACCAACAATATTGGGCATTACGGGCTTGCTTTTGATTATTACACCCATTTCACATCACCCATAAGGAGATATCCCGATGTCATGGTACATAGATTGCTTCAGCACTATTTAGACGGAGGCTCATCTGTAAAGAAGGAGAGATATGAAGACCGCTGCGGGCATTGTTCAGATATGGAAAATCTGGCGGCCAATGCCGAAAGAGATTCTATAAAGTATATGCAGATAAAATTTATGCAGGATCATACTGATGAAGAATTTTTAGGTGTTATCTCCGGTGTGACCGAATGGGGTATTTATGTTGAGATCATTGAGAACAAGTGTGAAGGTATGGTTCGTATAAGAGAAATAAAAGATGATGAATATACCTTTGATATGAGCCAGTATGCGCTGGTAGGTACCCATACAAAAAATATATACCAGTTGGGAGACGAAGTACTGGTAAAAGTAAAGAATACCGATCTGGTAAAAAGACACCTTGATTTCTATCTTTTAGGCAAACCGGAAGAAATCACCACATAGTGAAGAGATCGTGCCTTAAATGTTACGATAAGCCTTTTTACGGCATGGAGTTTGGTATATTTTAGAAGTAAATTTTAAATAAATAACATTATGAGATTTTTTGGAACTTTGGTAGTATGGGTAGTAAGCTTACCCCTGTTGTTTGCACAGGAGGGTACTTTAGAACAGGAATTGGGTACGTTTGATCAAATTAAAGTGTTTGATGGTATTTCGGTAGAACTCATTAAAGCTTCAGAGAACAAAATTATTGTTTCGGGAGAAGATGTGGATAAAGTGGCTGTCGTTAATAACAACGGCACATTAAAGATACGCATGGAAATAGATAAGATATTTAACGGCTTTGAAACATTTGCAAAAGTGTATTACTCGGGCCGTATCGATCTTATAGATGTAAACGAGAATGCCTATATCTCATTATCAGAACCTCTTAAGCAAATAGCAGTAGAGTTGCGGGCACAGGAAGGCGGAGAGATAGATGTGGTGCTAGATGTACAACGTTTGGAAGTGAAGGCAGTGACCGGCGGAACTATTGAAGCCAGCGGAAAAGCAATTAACCAGAATGTTTCGGTAAATACCGGAGGTAACTATGAAGGTGATGATATGAAAACAGAACAGACCAAAGTAGTGGTAAATGCAGGAGGTAATGCATATGTAAACGCGAGCGAGTATGTAGAGGCATCTGTTCGGGCAGGTGGCCGTATCCGGATTTACGGTGATCCGAAAGTGATAGATAAGAAAAAATTTCTGGGAGGAAGAATTATAGAGCAATAACATTGTTTGTTAAATTTGCCAAAACACCAGTTTTATGATTCACGATATTCTTGCGGCTTTTCCCTGGGGAGTGTTATTGGCATTCACCATTGGCCCGGTGTTTTTCGTGTTGTTGGAAACGGGTGCCATAAAAGGGTTTAGAGCAGCCCTTGTTTTTGATGTCGGTGTAATTTTAGCCGACATTTTTTTTATTCTGGTAGCGTATTTCAGTACCAATAAAATACTGGAAAGGCTTAAAGATGATCCTAAACTGTTTGTTTTTGGCGGGGTTTTGTTACTTATTTACGGAATTGTGTCCTTTATTAAAAATTTAAAAGATCACAGGCGAAGAAAACGGGAAGATCAGGTGTTTGACCTGCGCCGTACCAATTACCTAACACTCTTTCTCAAAGGATTTTTACTGAACTTTATCAATATTGGCGTACTGGGCTTCTGGCTGGGTATTATTATAGTATTTGGCCCCAAACTCGAGATGCAGCCCACCAGGATATTTACCTTTTTTGCTACCATTATTATAGTCTATCTTTTAATGGACTGTGTTAAAATACTGCTGGCGAAACAATTGAGAAATAAACTTACCCCTTTCCGTATTTTTAAGGTAAAAAGAGTGATAAGTATCATACTTATGATATTTGGTCTTGCTCTTATTATTCAGGGATTTTTCCCGGATGAAAAAGATAAGATCAAAAATGCTATAGAAGATATGAGACACAAATAAAAAAACTTCCCAAAGCGGGAAGTTTTTTTGAAGAGGCACCGAGCAGATTCGAACTGCTGTAAAAGGTTTTGCAGACCTCTGCCTAGCCACTCGGCCACGGTGCCATAGTGCGGGAGCAAAGCTAACAAATAATTTTGAAATCTTACAAAATTATAAATACATATTGGCCAGTTTACCCATTTTGCCTGCTTAAAGACATTTCAATAGTCACCATTTCTACATTTCCTCCTATGGGAGGGTTTATTTTAGATACTTCGGCGGTAGCATTCACGGTAATAGGTATTTCGCTTAAAATACGTTCCAGTATGCGGCGCGTAACACTTTCAAGAAGCTTAGACCGGACAGCCATTTCTTCTTTCACTATTTTATTAATATGCACATAATCAACTGTATCCTTTAAATGGTCACTTACAGACGAAGGTCCCAGATTTGCTTCTACCTGAATATCAACCCGGTAATCACTTCCTATTTTACCTTCTTCTATCAGGCAACCGTGATATGCATACACTTGAATGTTTTTTACTTTAATAATTCCCATGACTTTACTGAATAAGTACTGCAAAAATATGCAATAGCCATGGGAAATCGGTAACGTATTTTTAATAGGTGCACCGGCAGTTACTAACCCCCTGAAAGAGATCCATACCTACCGTGATCATATGGGTTCCTGAGTTAAAGCCAATAAGCTCATTAAGAATAGCCTGATAAGAATAGGCAAAGTAAAAATTCCTCTTTTTTAGTCCAACCATAGGTCCTACATTAAGCGGGTCCAGAAACTGGTCATTTAGAAAACGATAGGAAATACCTGCCCAGTAATAATCTTCAAAATCATAAATACGAAACTTAAGATTAAAATCGGTACTGGAACGCCCGTCACTTTCAAACCATTGAAAAAATACGGAAGGTTCTATTTCAAAATCACTGTTTCGGCTCCTTCTCCATTTATAACCGGTATAGAGGTAATAATTACGCAAACGGTTAGGCTCTGAAATAGCAAATATATCAAGGTCTTTATTTAAAAGGTTAGAGGCATTAAGGCTTAAATAAAACCCTTTTAACCGGTATAATATGCCTACATCAAAATTATGGTTAGTGGTAGAGCGGTTATTGGTTACTGAAGGATCGGGAATAGTAGGGTCAAATTCTCCAATATCTATACGAAACTGGTTAAAGTTGTATGATATTCCCATAGACAGGAAATGATCGTCATAAGGGTCTATGGTAAGGTGGTGTGCAAATGAAAGGCGTGCGCCGTATTGCCGCGTATTTCCATTTTTATCGTTAAAAAACAAGGCACCAACACCAGACCGGTTTCCCAGTCGTACATCTGCTGCAAGGGTTTGAGTATCAGGGGCATCTTTTATACCTACCCATTGGGTGAGCCCGTTAAGACGCACTTTTACATGATCGCCTATACCGGCGTAGGTAGGTGAGATAACAAAAGGGTTATCTGCTAAATACTGTGTAAAGGTAGGCAGTGTAAGCTCTTGCGCAAATACGCCAGAGCTTACAAGACAGCTTACCATGAGGGCCTTCAGTATTTTTTTCATAGGTAGCATAAGTTTATCGGTATAAGGTAAAGTTTCCAACAAATTCTCTGCCGTCAAAATCGGCATTGAGTTTTACAACGTACCAGTAATCACCGGAAGGCAACGGGTTACCGTTATAGGTACCCAGCCAGGATTCGCCTTGTCTTAATTCAGCAAGCTGACGCCCGTAGCGATCGTAAATACGTGTAATAATATCAGGAAACGATTCGGTGTTTTTGGGGCTCCACGTATCGTTGTTTCCATCACCGTCCGGAGTAAAGAAATTAGGAATGAATATGTCTATAAACTCCATGAATATTTCTGTTTCGGCTTCACAGCCATTGGCATCTACCACCCGTACGGTATAGGTGCCGGTCTCATTTACGATAAAGGTGTTGTCATTACCGTTAAAAATATCATTGAAGTAATATTCATAGTCTTCTACGCCTCCGGTGGCGGTAGCTACA
The DNA here is from genome assembly GCF_037646345.1 of Ascidiimonas aurantiaca. Taxonomy (NCBI): domain Bacteria; kingdom Pseudomonadati; phylum Bacteroidota; class Flavobacteriia; order Flavobacteriales; family Flavobacteriaceae; genus Ascidiimonas; species Ascidiimonas aurantiaca. The sequence continues at coordinate 85,796 of NZ_JBBEWR010000003.1, forward strand.
ATCTGATTAATATTTCCCTGTACGGCGGTAATATCCAGTAGTGGTATATCTGGAACGGTAAACGATACACTGTCATTACAACCGTTAGCATGTTGTATAACCACTGTATGCGGGCCGGGAGAAAGATTCTCAAAGCCGCCGTCTAACTGTCCGTTGGTATCTCCGTCCAGGAAGTAAATCACGTCATTGGTAACATTGGGGTTCACAGTTATCATAACGTTTGTAGTTGGCAAATTGTTGTCACACAAGGTCTCTAAGGTTGCCTGAGGGTCAATTATCACACCGTCCTGTAATTCTGCTACGATCTGGCTTTCACAACCATTGGCATCTTCTACCAGTACTACATAGGTATAACCACCGGCAAGTCCGTCATACCTTACCTTATTAAGTTCAAACGGCATATCGGCCAGATCCGGATTGTTGGATATCAGTTTGGTAGAATATGGCGCGGTACCGCCGGTAATGGTAACTTCTACAAAACCGTCATTATCACCCTGGCATACCTCTGAAGATACATCCTGAATAACTCCTGCCAGCGGTTGAGGTGCTATGATCTCACGCTGGAAAACAAACGGTCTGCAACCATTGGAATCCTGAGCAATTATGGTGTACATTCCGGGTGTGAGATCAGTAAACATATTCTCTGACTGGAACTCGTTAAGATTGGGTGAAATCGCATATTGATATACGCCGGTACCTCCCTGAAGTTCTATACTTATACTACCCAGGTCTTCTGTACATAACGGATTACTTACTACGGGCTGACGAGCCGTAAGCGGTACTCCTTCCTGTATAGGTACACTAATAGTTTCACTGCAATCGTCACTATCTACGCGTATTTGATAGGTACCCGCCGGTAATCCGGTAAAGGTGTTATCAGTTTGCATGGGTCTGTAAGGAGTTATGAGATCAGGTAATCTATATATGGTAAACTCATAGTTACCCAGACCTCCTGAAGCGGCAATTCGTATAATACCGGTAGATTCACCATTACAGTTTATATCGGTCACCAATTCCTGAGAAAGGGTAAGTACAGGTACGGCATCTACAGATACTTCATTAGAAATATCAGAAATACAGTTGTTGCTGTCCCTTACATAGTATTGATACGTAGCCGGAGGAGCGGGTAGCACGATGCTGCCGGTAAAATTACCGATGAAGTTAATCCCGTCGGCACTATAGCTATAGGGGCCAACACCTCCTGTAGCAAATAGTTCAATACTTCCCTCAGTAAGACAGGTAGGTGCGGTAACCTGTATCAGAGAGGCTATTACGGCCGTAGGTTGTGATATCTCTACCGGAAGTGTGGTAGTATCACAGCTCCATCCGTCTATTACGGTTACAGAGTATCTGCCGGCTCTAAGGTCTGTAAAGACATTGTTGAGCTGGGCTGCAGATGAGGAAACAATGTTTCCGCCGGCATCTAGTGTATTGAGAATATAACGATACACACCTGCGGGGTCAACATCGGGTCGTCCGCCGATAGCAGTTACCACAATACTGGCCGTGATCTCTCCTTCACAAATAATAGGATCGGCCTGTACGGCGGTAGCTGTAATATCAGCCGGTTGCGTCAGTGTTTCGGTATCGTTGAAAATACAGCCTCTGTCATCAGTCACGGTAATGGTATAGGAACCTTCAGATAAGCCGCTAAACTCAAATGAGTTTACGTCATTGGCTGTATAATTTTGTCCGGTAGTAGTATTTACCAGAACAATATCATAAGGAGCCCATCCGCCGTCACCTTCAATAAGAATGGCTCCCTGATCGTTTGAACAGGTTACATTGGCGGTAGGTGTTATGGTTACATCCAGGGCCCGATCGGGAGATATGATGGTAATTACATTAGAATTTTCATCACAGAAAGGTGCATCCAGAGCTTCAACAGCTACATAGAGGTTGCCTCCCGGTAACATATCAATAGTGATCGGATTGGTTACGGTAGTGTTTCCGCTTCCTGATCGTATATTGGTTCCACTGTCGTCAAACACGATGTAATTGTAACTACCCGTATAATCAAATATTTCAAGGGTCATTTCACCATCGCTGAAACCGAAACAACTCACCGGGGTGGTTGCAGTGGCTACTACACGAATATCGTCAAACGGAGCCACGGTGTAAGGATCGCTGTCAAAATAACATCCGGTTACATCGTCAAATACACGGAATACGTACGTTCCGATAGTAGTAAGCTGATAATTGGCATCGAAATCTCCTGAAGCGGTATCCTGAACATCGGTACCGGCCGGACCGCCTACAGGTAAAAGATCGAAGGTATAATCACCAGATCCTCCTGTTACGGTTACGATCACTTCTTCGGGAGTATCGCAGGAAATAGCACCGTTATTGGCTGCTGCCGTATTTCGAATGACATCTACGGTGGTAATTTGCGGTAACGGATCGACCACTTGTGTTGGGATCGTAAATGTACATCCGTTATCGTCACGTATCACAAAATCATAAGAGCCTGGCTGCGTAACTGTATATACAAAAACATTTCCGGTAAAGGAAATAAAGGCACCTCCGTTTACACTATACGAGTAAGGTGCAGTTCCGGTTCCCGAAGTCACGGTTACTTCTATAGAGGCTTCCACTACACCATTTGTAGGATCACAACTAAAGTCGGTTACATTAGTAATAGTGGCATCCAGTACTGAAGGCTCAAAAATAGTAACGGTATCAGTCCCCACACAATTACGGTTAGAAGTTACTGTGATGGTATAGGTACCGGGATTAAGACCGGTAAATGTGTTAGTGTTTTGGGTAATGGCAGGATCTACTCCATTGTCTATAGTAAAGGTGTATGGAGGATTGTCATTGTCCGGTAGCGGTGCCAGATTCACAGTAATGGATCCGTCTGCGGCACCGTTACAACTAATATTAGTAACATCGGTAGCCAGTAAGGTTACCGGTGTGGCAATTTCAAGGGTAATAGCATCCTGCGTACTACATTGAGGTGAACCTACAGTAGTATCTTCAAATACTACGGTATAGGCAATACCTCCGGTTAAACCGGTAAAGGTAAAGGAAGCACCGCTTCCGGTAGCCACGGGATTGCTGAGATTGTCGAGTAAGGTATATTGGTAGTTTGCCGGATTACCGGAACCACCACTACCCGTTGCGGTTATACTACCATCAGTATTGATACACGAAGGTTGTGCATCTACACTTACGGTAACGTCTAACGGCGGGAATATGATAATGGTATCGGTATCGATACAACCGTTGGCATCTCGAATGGTTACGGTATAGGTACCATCGGCTGATACGGTAAATGTGGGCGAGCTTTGGAAGCTTACACCGTCGATACTGTATTCCAGGGGAGCTACTCCTGTACCTGTAGCGGTAAAGGTGTAGCTGGTACCGTTAGATGTACACTGGTTATCGGCAAATGCGGGCAGTGTAACAGTTGGCAGCGGATCGGTATTTACGGAGATATCTACCGAGCTGGTACAGCTAACAGCGGCAGCATCTCTAACGTGTACAGTATAGGTAGCGGGATAAGTAGCCGGATTTACTTCATAGGAAGTATCGGTGCTAAAGGTACCCGGAGGGTTCCCCTGCGGTACTACTGAGTACTCATAGGTACCGTTCCCACCGGAACCTGTTACGGTAATGATGGCCCCTGTATTACAATTGGCCAGGGTAGCGGTAGCGCTTACGGCTACGGGAGCATCGGGTGAAGAGATGGTTACCACATTGGTAGTTTCTTCACAGAAAGGCACGCCTGTTTGTACGACTCTTACGGTATAGATACCTGCTGCAAGTCCAGAAACAGGAATGGTTTGCGGCGCGGTACCGTTTCCTGAGGCTACGGTGGCCCCTCCGTTATCGATCACGAAGTAATCATAGGGTCCGGTGTAATTGGCGGTAGTAAGGTTGAGTACTCCGTCACTATTTCCAAAACAGGTAACATCGTTTACCAGGGCGGCACTTACGGTCATCAGGTCAAATGGCAGGATGTCATAGGTTTGAATATCAAAACATCCTGTGGTAAGGTCATTGACCCTGAAAGAGTAGGATCCCGGGGTTGTGATGGTAAACTGATTGGATGCCTGTGGTGTTCCCGAAGGCAACAGGATATAT